>JASFOC010000031.1:0-11525 GCA_050116715.1 Gammaproteobacteria bacterium | reverse complement strand
CGCCGACGTTGGTCAGCAGGCTGCCCAGCTCGGTCTCGTCCAGCGATTCCATCACCACCGCCTCCATCTGCGCGGCCAGCCTTGCCGTGTCTTCCAGGCTGTAGGTGTTGGGGGCCTCGGCATTGATGAAGAACTGCCCGACATCGACATGCCCGAACAGGTTGAAAGGGATGCGCGTGGCGGCAAGCACCAGCGCGATCACCAGCATCCCGATGCTGAACAGTGCCACAAAGTAGCGGTTGAGCAGTGACCAGCGCAGCCAGCCGATGTAGCGTGCCAGCAGCGCGGTCCAGTCGACACGGCGCTCGCGGGTATGGCCGTTGCGGACATGCAGCAGTTCCGCCGCATGCGACGGCAGCACACCGAAGGCCTCCCACAACGAGCCCAGCAGGGCGGCAGTCACCACCACGGGAATCACGGCAATGAACGCACCCATGATGCCCTGGATGGCAAACATGGGCAGGAACGCCGCGACCGTGGTCGCGGTGCTGGCGATCACCGGCCACAGCACCTCCTGTGCGCCACTGCGCGCCGCCTCCGGCGCGGGGATGCCCATCTCCATGTGTCGATACACGTTCTCGGTGACGATGATGGCATCGTCGACGATCAGGCCGAGCGCGATCAGGAAGGCGAACAGCGACACCATGTTGATGGTGTAACCCAGGTAGTAGAGGGCAACCACCGCGACCAGGAACGACACCGGGATACCCATGGCAGTGACCAGCGCCACGCGGAAATTCAGAAACAGGTACAGCGACAGCAGCACCAGCACAAGGCCCACGAGGCCGGAGGATTTCACCGTGTTGAGGCGGGTGCGGACGTAGCTCGACAGGTCATTGAACAGGCCAACCTGCAGGGTGGGCGGCAACTCGTCCCCGAGACCCGCCGCAAAGGCACGCACCGCGTCCGCCACATCGATGGTTGAGGCCTCGGCGGTCTTGGTCACCGTCAGGTTGACGGAGGGACGGCCGTTGAAGCGCCCGATGGTCTGCGCCTCTTCCAGGCGCAGCTTGATCTCGGCGAGCTGACCCAGGCGCAGCTGCCCGCCGCGCGCGTTGCTGCGAACGTTGATCTGGGCGATCTGCTCCGGGTCGGGCGCCACGCCCTTGCCGCGCAGCAGGATGTCGCCCTCGCGCGCATTCAGGGAACCACCCGGCAGGTCGCGCAGGTTGCCGCGCACCGCGGCCAGCACCTGTCCCAGGGAAACGCCGTGCGCCGCCAGTTCGAAGGGATTTACCTCGACCCAGATCTCCCACTCGCGGTTGCCCGCCACCCCGACGCTGGCCACCCCGGGTATCTGCGCCATGCGCCGCTTGATCTCGTCCGCCTGGTCGTAGAGGTAGCCGCGCGCGACATCCCCGTACAGGCTCAGGCTGATAACCGGGAAGCGCGCCTTGAGGCGCACCAGTTCGGGCTCCTCGGCTTCGTCCGGCAGGTCGGTGATCTGGTCGAGTGCGGTCTGTGCGTCGCGCATGTACTGGTCGACGTCAGTGCCGGGCTTGAGCTTGATGATGATGGTCGCCATGCCCTCGTTGCTGGTCGAGGTCATGACATCGATCTCCGGCATGCCGTCGAACTGTTCCTCGACGGGAATGACCACCTGGCGCTCGACTTCCTCGGGCGATGCCCCCTCGAACTCGACCCGGATGCTAACGGCATCCAGTTCCACGGTGGGAAACATCTCCTGCGGCATGGCGCGCCACGAGAGCACGCCGAGGATCAGGATTATCCCCAGCAGCAGGTTGGTCACCAGGGGGTTGTTGATGGAGAAGCGGATTAGCCACATAGACACAATCCCCGCCCTGCGGCGCCCGCTGCCGGACCGGGAAGCCCGAAATGACCGTCGCGCACCGGTACGGTCCGCTAACGGTCAACCGCGGCGACGGGGGTGTCGCTTGCCGTGACCGGCTGGACCGTCTGGCCGTGACTGAGTGCCGCGACATCCCGGGTCACGACCTGGTCAGCGGCCTGGATACCCTGCTCGACCACCTGCAGTTCGCCCACGCGCGGACCCAGTCTTACCTCGACCAGCGCCAGGATGTCGCCGTTGACCCGAAACACGTATGCCCTGCCCTCGTCATACAGCACTGCCGTGGACGGCACGGCGGCGACCTGCCGCAATGGCTGCAACGGCAGGTTGGCCTCCGCCACCTGCCCGGGCCGCGCCCGGTCACCGGGGAGCCGCACCCGTACCGCGTGGGTGAAGGTCACCGGGTCAGGATCGACCTGCAGGGCGACCACCTCGCCGCGCAGGCTGTTGCCATTGACGCTGACATCCACTGCCTGGCCTGGTACCAGGGCATGGGCCACGCCCCCCCGAACCTCCAGGTAGAGGTCGAGCATACTGCTGTCGACAAGGTCCACCACGGTCTGGTTGGGGGTCACGTAGTCGCCGCGCTGGACTTCTACTGCGTTCACCGTGCCGGCAAAGGGGGCCAGCAGCCGGGTCCGCTCCAGGTTGCGGGCGGCACGGTTGCGGGCGGCCTCGCGCAGGGCCAGGCGGGAATCCGCTGATGCCACACTGGCCCTGAGCTGCGCGGTTTCCGCCTCCAGCTGGATCAGGCGGATGCGGCTCTCGTCGAGACGCGACTCGGAAACCAGCGATTCGGCACCCAGTTTTTGCAACCGTGCAAGCTCGCTCTGCTGCAGGGTGTAGTTGCGCTGCGACAGCTTCAGCAGGTCCCTGTCGCGCTCGATGTTGCGGATCTCCTGCGCCAGTTGCGCCTCGGCTTCAGCGAGGGCATCGACAAAGTCCCCGGAGGCCAGTGCCAGCAACACCGCCCCCTGCTGCACCGCCTGCCCCGGCTCCACCGGCCGGGCATCGACCTGCCCGGAGAGTTCGAAGTGCAGCGCGGTCTTGCGGGCGGGCTCCAGCCGGCCGCTGACGGTTGCCAGTGGCTGCAGGTCGTGCAGCGCCACGGTCTCCACCTGCACCCGCGGGCTGACGGCCTCGCGCAGTTCAGGGCCCTGCTCCGGACGGGTTACAACCAGCAGGATGGGGATCACGACAAGCGCGAGCAGGATAGACAGCTGTCTGGATGACTTGAGAGATAACACACTGATTATAAAATATTTGAAGTTGAAGCCATTCTATGCGATTTTACCTCGCGCCCGCCAGCAGCCCGGCGCGTTGCAAATAATTTTCACCCTGTTGTGACAATGACCTCTAGCCGCATGATTTCACTATCCATTCCCGGCGCAAACCGGATACCGGCCGCGTGAATCGGGAGACATGCCGGCAACTGCTGGCACTCGCCCTGCTGTTGCCGGCACTGGCAAGTGCAGAAACGCCGTGGGATTGCACCCGGCAGGCAAACGGCCAGTGGGTCTGCAACAGCAAACCAGCGCCGCAGCTTCCTGAGGCGGACAGCAACCTCGAGGCAGCCCCTGAAACCGGGGAAATGCCTGCGCCCGACAGTACAACGCCCGCAGAATCCCCGGAACCTGCCGCAGCAACTGAGACCAGCGCAGCCAGCAAAGATTCAACCATGCCCACCACCGGCACCGCCGCGGTTGAACCGGCGATCGGGGCGCAGGCGCCGGGCCGCGACGCGGGCAGCGTTCCTGCCGCAGCAACCCCGGTACCCCCGGGTGTTGCGCAACAACCCGCCCCGGTGGCCGGGCAGACTGCAACGCCGGCCGTTGAACCCGTCATCGAAGCGGCCGATTTCGACCGCTGGACACTGTGTCCACCGGTCGATCGCCCCGCCCCCCTGCTGGACGGCATCGATTCAGAGACCATCAACCTGCAGGCTGACAGCGCGCAGGTCAGCGAAGGCAATGTCTACACGCTGGAAGGCAACGCGGTCGTCCAGTATGCCGGACAGCGCCTGGAAGCCGGCAACATCGTCTATCGCCAGGACAGCGGCGAGGTCGAGGCGCTACAGGGCATTCGCTACACAGGACCGGGACTGTATGTTAGCGGCGAGCGCGCCGCCCTGTATCCGGAACAGCAGCAAGGCGAGCTGCACGAGGTCGACTATGCGCTGTACCAGCAGCACGGCCGCGGCGAGGCGAAGATACTGCGTCTGGACAGCCTGACCGAGCAGACTCTGGAAGATGCCTACTACACCACCTGTGCACCGGGCAATGAAGACTGGGTCCTGTCGGCACGAGAGGTTGAACTCGACGAGGCGCAGGGAACCGGCACGGCGCGCGGGGCGAAAGTGGCGTTCAAGGGGGTACCGATCATCTATACCCCCTACGCCAGTTTCCCGATCGACGAGCGCCGCAAATCGGGACTTCTGGTCCCCAGGGTCGGACAAACCGAGCAGACCGGTTTTGACGCCAGCCTGCCAGTCTACTGGAACATCGCACCCAACCGCGACATGACTATCATCCCGCGGTACATGAGTGACCGCGGCGCCATGCTTGGCGCCGAGTTTCGTTACCTGAACCCCCACAACGAGGGCAGACTCAGCGGCGAGTACCTGCCGTCGGACAACGAGAGTAATAACGAAGACCGAAGCCTGGTCTCGATAGTGCACCACGGCAACCCCTGGCCGCGCCTGCAGACCAGCATCATCGCCAGCAATGTCTCTGACGAGAACTATTTCGAGGATCTGGGAACCAACCTGGTGGAGACCAGCCAGACCAACCTGGAACGCACCGCGGCAATGGATTATCACGGCATCGGCTGGCAACTGGGCATGCGGGTGCAGGACTTCCAGACAATCGATGCAACCGTGACCTCGGCCGAACGCCCCTACAAGCAGCTGCCGCAGATCGTCTTCAGCGCCACCCCCGACACGCGCCTGCTGGGGATGAAATTCGAGACCGGCGCCGAATTCAACCATTTCACGCACAGCGATGATGAAGTCGTGACAGGCAGCCGCCTGGATGTCCAGCCGACCATCAGCCTGCCCGTGTATCGTGCGGCCTGGTACATCGACCCGGCGGCCGGCGTGCGCCACACGGCCTACGACCTGAACAACACGGCGACGGGGGCCGATGACAGCCCGTCGCGCACCACCCCGGTCGTCAGCCTGGACACCGGCGCCTTCTTCGAGCGCAACGGGCGCTGGGGTGACAGCGACTACGTGCAGACGCTCGAGCCACGCCTGTTCTACCTTTACGTACCGTACAGGAACCAGGAGGACCTGCCGGTTTTCGATACCGGCGACTACGACTTCAATTACTGGACACTGTTCCGGGAAAACCGCTTCAGCGGACCGGACCGTATGGGAGACGCCAACCAGCTGGCCGTGGCGCTTACCTCGCGCATCCTCAGCCCGATGAGTGGCCGGCAGCTAATCAGCGCCAGCCTGGGCTCGCTGCTCTATTTCAGAGACCGCAAGGTTACCCTGCCCGGCGATCCGGTAGAAACCGACAGCAGCTCGGACCTCATCGCAGAGGTCACGCTGGCCCTGGCGAACCACTGGAATGCCGATGCTGAATACCACTGGGACCCGCACGACTCCACGACCACCCGCAACGACTATCGGCTGCAATACAAGCGCGGCCCGCGGCAGCTGGTCAACCTGTCCTACAGGCAGCAGTCCGACACCCTCGAGCAGGTCGACATGTCTTTCCTGTGGCCGCTGTCACCGGCATGGCACATGGTCGGGCGCTGGTATTATTCCCTGCAATCACGCGAGACCATCGAGGCACTGGCCGGCATCGGCTACGAGAGCTGCTGCTGGGGGCTGCAAGTGCTGGGACGCAGCTACATCTACAATACCGAGGATGACCGCAACAACTCGGTCTTCCTGCAGCTGGAACTGAAGGGGCTCGGCAAGCTCGGCACCAAGGTCGATGACGCGCTGGAACGTGGTATATTCGGCTACCAGGCTGACTACTGACAGGTTTCCCGCTATGAAGTTTTACATCCTGCTGCTGCTCCTGCTGCAGCTGGCATTCATCCCCCCGGCACGTGCACAGGACGAGGATGACATGTCCAGCGCACCGCCTGCGGCGGCCACGGACGCCGCAGACGACACCGCCAGCAGCGCCCCGGAAGCCGGCACACACAGCCGGAAACACGAGCCGCTGAACCGCATCGTCGCCATCGTCAACGACGACATCATCTTGTCCAGCCAGCTGGAGGCGGCGATCACCGACATCGTTGCGCAACTGCAGGAAAAAGGCACACCGATTCCGGAGCAGTCGGTCCTGGTCAGGCAGGTACTGGAACGCCTGGTCATGGAAACCCTGCAACTCGACCTCGCCGAAGCCAATGGCATCACTGTCGATGATGCAACACTCAACGAGGAAGCCCGGAAACTGGCCGCACAGAGCAACCTGACGCTGACCGAGTTCCGCGAGGTGCTGGAAAGCCAGGGCTACAGTTACGCCGACTTCCGTGAAAAACTGCGCAAGGAGCTGCTCATACAGCAGCTGCGCAGGCAGATGGTCGGCAGCCGCATCACGGTCAACGACCAGGAAATCGACAACATGCTCGCCTCGCTGAAAGCCAGCGGCCAGGGCGATGTCGAATACCACCTTGCCCATATCCTTGTGGCCCTCCCGGAAGCTGCCGGGCCGGACGAAATCAGCGCAGCGGAACAGCGCGCCACCAACATCCTCGAACGCCTGCGCAGCGGCGCCAGTTTCACTGACATCGCAATCGCCGAGTCCGATGCCCAGACCGCACTGGAGGGTGGCGATATCGGCTGGCGCAGTCTCGGGCAGATGCCCAGCCTGTTTGTGGAGCCGCTGGAATCGATGCAGGTGGGCGATGTCTCGGACCTGATTCGCGGCCCCAGTGGCTACCACATCATCAAGTTGCTGGAAAAGCGCGGTGACGAACGCCATATCGTTGCGCAGACAAAGGCCCGCCATATCCTGCTCAAGCCTGACGAGGTCAACTCGGACGAGGAAGTTCAGCGGCGCATCGAGCAACTCATGGTACGCCTGGAGAACGGCGAGGATTTTGCAACGCTGGCACGCGCCCATTCCCAGGACCCGCTATCGGCAGCACGCGGCGGTGACCTGGGCTGGCTCAGCCAGGGTGACACCGTACCCGAGTTCGAGGAACAGATGAACCGGCTTGAGCCGGGCGAACTCAGCAAGCCCTTCAAGACCCAGTTTGGCTGGCACCTCGTCCAGGTCATGGACCGGCGTGACCATGACAGCACCGAGGAATACGAGCGCAGCAGGGTCAGGCAGCTGATCCGCAGCCGCAAGTACGACGAGGAGCTGTTCCTGTGGCTGCGCCGGCTGCGTGACGAATCCTACGTGGATTACCGGATCGACGACAACTGAGCCGGGTTCATACACAGGACAGTATTCAGTGCGGCCGGCTGCTGCCCACGAACCACATAGCAACGCGACCAGCAACACCAGGCAAACCGACGTGCCCGACACTCCCCTACGCATTGCCCTGACGCCGGGCGAACCGGCCGGCATCGGACCCGAGCTCTGTGTCGCGCTGGCGCAGCAGCCGCAGGCAGTGGAACTGGTCGCCATTGCCGACCCGGCGCTGCTGCAGAAACGGGCCGGGCTGTCCGGGCTGCCGCTGACGCTGCGCACACTGGACCCCGGCAGGCCACCCCGGGCGACCACCGCTGGTGAACTGTGCATCCTGCCCGTGCCACTGCAGGCGGCATCCCGCTGCGGGCAGCTGGACAGCCGCAACGCAGCCTACGTGCTGGATACCCTGGACCAGGCGGTCCGCGGCTGCATGGCAGGCACCTTTGATGCGCTGGTCACCGGCCCTGTACACAAGGGCATCATCAACGATGCCGGCATTCCCTTCACCGGGCACACCGAGTACCTGGCAACGGCCACGCAGACGGCACACGTCGTCATGCTGCTGGCTGCGGGCGGCCTGCGGGTCGCACTGGCAACCACCCACGTGCCGCTGGCGCAGGTCAGCAGCCTGATCACGCCGCAGCGGTTGCAGCGGGTCATACGCATCCTGCATGCAGACCTGCAGACACGCTTTGGCATCGCGCAGCCACACATCAAGGTGTGTGGCCTCAACCCGCATGCCGGCGAAGGCGGCCACCTGGGGCGCGAGGAGATCGATATCATCATCCCCGCACTGCAGGCGCTGCGCGCCGAGGGCCTCACGCTGGACGGGCCGATTCCGGCCGACACGGTATTCACACCGAACAGCATCCGCCAGTCCGACGCCATCCTGGCGATGTACCATGACCAGGGACTGCCGGTACTGAAACACGTCGGCTTTGGCCGGGCCGTGAATATTACCCTGGGCCTGCCCGTGATTCGCACCTCCGTCGACCACGGCACGGCGCTCGACCTGGCCGGCAGCGGCCGTGCCGACTGCGGCAGCCTGCGCGCCGCGCTGGAAGCCGCGCTAGACATGGCGCGCAGGCGCGCCCCCGCCTGATATTGCGCGCGACAAAGTCAACCGCATGCACACCGACCGGCAGTGCGGCTGCACCATGAGCTGGCCTGCTCCCCCAGCTGCCGCCGTCATGCGGCTGTAAACACCCGTGCGGCACACAGGGCTGGTCCTGCATGTACAGAATGCATGGCGCAAACGCGGTTGCAGCTGCAATTTCCAATAACCCTGCTTTTTTACTAGAATACGCAGCCACTTGCGTGGCAACGGGGCCTGAAAACCAGCCGCGCGTCTTCATGCGGAAAATCCGGCAGGCAACAAAACGGTGTTATGAATACTGAAGTCGTATACATGAAAAACGGGCTGCCGAAAGGCGTCATGTTCAATGCCTATCCTGACAGCATCGGCCGCAACCTTGCCGACATAGTGCACATGCTCAGGATGCCGGAATTCAAGGATGCCTTCTCCCTGTTCTATATCCTGCCGACTGTTTTCAACAGCGACCTCGACCGCGGCTTTTCCATCATAGACTATGACCTCAATGATGAACTGGTCTCGCGGGAAGACCTGGAGGCACTCCACGAGCTGAACGTGATGTTCAAGTTCGACCTCGTCCTGAACCATCTCTCCGTCGGCTCCCCGCAGTTTCAGGACCTGTTGAAGAACGGGGACAGGTCTAAATACCGGAACTTCTTTATCGACTGGAACGAGTTCTGGGGTGCGCACGGCGAGATGAGTCCTGAAGGTCACCTGGTCCCGCACGCGGAACATCTCGACAAGCTTTTCATGCGAAAGCCCGGCCTTCCGATTCTGAAGGTCCGCTTTCCGGACGGGTCCGAAAGACCCTACTGGAACACGTTTTACCAGGAGGTTGCGTATCACGAGGTGACTGCCCATGACCTGCTGCAGGCAAAAGGGGTAAAGGAACTCACGCATGAGCACGCCGAGCAGATTGCCGCGATCGTCAACGACGTACTGAATGCCAACCGGGATCTCAGTCAAATCGACCTTGGTGAATTTTCCCGTCACAAGGATGAAATTGTCTCCATCGTCGAGAAAAACCGGAAATACCTGGGGCAGATGGATCTGAATGCACAATCGGAAGAGGTCTGGAATTTCTACGACGAGACCCTGAAAAAGCTGCGTGCACACGGGGGCAAGCTGGTCAGACTCGATGCCTTCGCCTACCTGCACAAGGAGCCGGGCGAGGTCAATTTCTTCAACAAACCCGGAACCTGGGAGTACCTGGAAAGACTCAAGAAGATAGCGGACAAGTACGAGCTGATCCTGCTGCCTGAAATACATTCAGAATATGGCAGCGGCCTGCATGAAGAAGTGGCGTCCAGGGGCTTCCCCATCTATGACTTTTTCTTTCCCGGCCTGGTCATTGATGCAATGGATCGCGGCTCGAACAAGCATCTTTTGCAATGGATCCGCGAAATACTTGAGAAGAACTTCCAGACAATCAATATGCTTGGCTGCCATGACGGTATCCCGGTCCTCGACCTGCGTGGCAAGGTAACAGATGGCGTCAGGAAGCAGGGATTATTAAGTGACGCAGAAATCGATGCCGTCATCGACGAGATCATGGGGCGGGGAGGAAGAGTTAAAAACCTGTACGGACCGGATGGCAAGAAGATTTCGTATTACCAGATCAACGCGACATTTTTCAGCGCACTGGGTGAAGACGAACGCAAGCTGCGCCTTGCCAGGGCAATACAAATGTTCATGCCGGGCGTCCCGCAGGTATGGTACCTGGACCTGTTTGCCGGCAAAAACGATTATGCTGCAGCGGACGCCGGTGGCGCGGGCGGACACAAGGAAATCAACCGTACCACCCTGGCAAACAGCGATGTTGAACTGGGACTCTCGCGGATCGTTGTGCGTGACCAGCTGGAGCTGATGAGGCTGCGCAACAAGTCACCCGCTTTCAGCGGTGAACTCGAGATCCATGACTCGCCCGAACATCGCCTGCACCTGACCTGGAAACATCATGGCTGCATAGCAACGCTGAATGCCGACCTGCGCGATTACGGCTTCAGCGTGATGCACAAGGGCGAGGCCTGCGACGAATACGTCACGTCGTATCGCTGAACCGGTGAACTTCTGATCAAACCGTCATTCCGGACCGAGCGAGACGCAGACCCGGGATCCGGTTTTCAGATTCAACCAGGAGACGGGATGATTCGCGCGCTCACTCTGCGGGCCGCCCTCCGGGTGTTCACCACGGCATGCGCTTTTGTCCGGCATACGCCGGCATAGCGAAACATGATTTCGCAGCGCATCCTGCGCGAACGATGCCCTGACATCTTATGGAAACACCTCATTGTGGAGCAGGAACATGAAAATACTGGCAACCGATCTGGACCGGACGCTGCTGCCGAATGGCAGCTGGAAGGCTGACCCCGGGGCCATCAGGATGTTTAATGAGCTGACGGCAAGCCACGATGTGCTCGTCGTCTATGTTACCGGACGCAACCTGGCCCTGACCGAGCGTGCGATACAGGAATACGGTGTCAGGTACCCGGATGTCCTGTGCGGCGATGTCGGCACCTCGATACGCAAGTACGTCGACGGCGAGTGGCAGTTTGACGAAGGCTGGATCAACCATGTCCGGCACGCGAGCCCGCGCTGGGATGCTGCCGCTATCCGCGACACCGTCAGCGGCATTGAAGGCATGCGGGAGCAGGAGGCCGAGCACCTGAATCAGTTCAAGCAAAGCTATTATGTCGAGCACGACAAGAATGCAGCCGTGCTGGAGCAGGTGGATAAAGCGGTGAAGGGCAGGTTCGACGAAGTCATCATTTACAGTTACGATTCACAGGACGGCAAGGGGCTGCTCGACTTTCTGCCGGCAAGTGCGACCAAGCTGACCGCGCTGGAATACGTGGCAGAGGAGTTCGGCGCCGGGAAAGAGGACGTTGTGTTTTGCGGAGACAGCGGCAACGATATCTTTCCGCTCACGGCAGGTTTCTGCGGTGTCCTCGTGAGGAATGCCGATGCTCAGCTGGTCGAGAATGTGAAGCAGGCGCTGCAGGAAAGACCCGGCCTCAAGATCTATTTTGCCAGGGGCGGGTTCCGGGGACTGCAGGGTTATTATACCAGCGGCGTGATTGAAGGCGCCTATCATTACGGACTGTTTGACGACAGCGTCCGGAGCTAGCAGGTACAGGCAGCGCCCGGCATTACCTGTCGTGCTTGTTATCCGCCGCTGCCGGCGTTTCTCAGCAAACAGGCCAGGGAGACAGCTTTATGGATATTACGGGCCACGCCCTGT
>JASFOC010000030.1:0-11644 GCA_050116715.1 Gammaproteobacteria bacterium | reverse complement strand
CAGCACCCCTGCCACGGTTGCATGGACGCCCGAGCCGAGCACGGCCAGCCAGACCAGGCCGCCGATCGTGAAATACACGCCCGGGCGTCGAATGCCGGTCACATTCAGTGCAATCAGTAATGTGAACAGCAGGGCTGCAGCTGCGAGGAACAACAGGTTGAGTGTCTCTGTATAGAATACGGCAATGACGAGTATGGCTCCCAGGTCGTCGATGATTGCCAGGGCGGTCAGGAAGGCAGTCAGGCCGGCGGGAATGTGTTTGCGCAGCAGGGCCAGCACACCGACAGCAAAAGCCGTGTCGGTTGCCATCGGGATGCCCCAGCCATGCACAAGCGGTGTCCCTGCGGTGAATGCCGTGTAAACCAGTGCCGGCATCAGCATGCCGCCGAGCGCCGCGGCGATCATCGGCAGGGAACGGCGCGCACCCTTGAGTTCACCCACCAGCAACTCACGCTTGATCTCCAGGCCCAGGACGAAAAAGAACAGGCTCATCAGGCCGTCGTTGATCCAGTGGCGCAGACTCATGGTCAGTGACCAGTCGCCGAAGACCAGGCCGGTTTTGGTCAGCAACAATGTTTCATAGCTGCGGTCGAGCGGTGAATTCGCGATGAGGAGTGCGGCGAGGGTACAGATGATGAGCAGGATGCTGCCCGTTGTCTGGTCATGGGTGAAGCGCTCGAAGGGGGGGATGATTCCCTCGAGTTTCTTCTCCAGGGGAGTCCCGATTCTGTCATCCGCTCCGGATTTCTGTTCAATTGGCATGATAGAGTCGTGTGTTCAGGACCTGCTGACAGGCATGTCTGTTCAGACCGTTGTGGCCCCGTAGTCATGCGTGATTTCCTCGTGGCGGTGAATGTCCCGCAGTGCACAGACCTCCAGGGTGTCGTAGTAAACGGCGTTGGGTGCATCACTGTGGTTAATGTAACGGAGATCACCGCGCACCAGAAATCCCTGCTGGCTGTCGAGCCAGAGGACGTAGTCGCCATCGCGGGTCGTGTACTTTCCGCTGAGGGTTCCGATGACGGCACCCGCGGGTATAAAGGTATCGGCAAACAGGCCCTTGCCATGGATGGGACTGTCACTGACATAAACTGCATAATCGGTCACCTGGCTTCCTCCTTTGTGTTGACTGGTGTCGATTGTACCGTGCGTGTGCTGGAGGTGACAGATACCGGTCGGGAACATGTCCGGCTGCGCCGTGCAGGCGAATAGCAGCAAGCCCCGGGAGGAACGCATGTCCCCGGGTCTGCAGATCAGTTCATGGTACGTCGATACCGGTGCGCAGCCAGTTCATCGCCAGATCACGATCCCGGTACTCGAAATGGCGAACCTCGGCAACGGCGAAGTAATCCGCAACCATCGGTAGTATTGCGAGAAAGCCGTTGTCGGTGACGGCGGCGACCCGTTTTATGCTTTTCTGGTAGTTGTGGACGAATTGCAGGTGCTCAAGCATGCTGGAAAAATCCTCCCAGCCGGCGAATGACTCTGCATCGATCAGCACACCCTTGAGTTCGCCGTGCGCCTCGATATAGGGGTCGGCCAGCAGCCGGAGACGTTCGAAATCGCTGGATTCCAGCTTGTCCTCCGGTGACACGACAAGTATGCCTTCGTCACGCAACAGTTTCGCGCTGATCATGAGGCTGTCTCCTTGTATGGCGTGCAGCACGGCTGCAGACCAGATCCTGCTTTCATGGTTCAGGTCCTCAGCCAAATGACTACTGCAAGGATGTGGCATTTGCCGGGCAGTGTCATTGCGATATATCAAGCGGCCTGCGCCGGCGGCGGCGCCGCAGTTGCAGCGCAGATAGCGCAAACAGCCCATGCCGGACTGCCCGTTCACCGGGCTTGCAGCAACTGCGCCAGGCGCTGCTTCAATTCCTGCTTGGCCGGGCCGGCCTGTTTGAATACCTGCTCTGCACGATAGAATTCCAGCGCGCGTATGTCGACGATGCGCGGGGTGATATATATCGCGGGTTGCTGGCGCCGCAGTTTCTCGGTCATGATGGCCTGTTGCATGACCTTGGCTGAATTGAAGAGGGTTTCAAAATAGCCCGGCACCAGCAAATCCGGCCTGGTGCGTTCGCCGCTGACATCGATGCCGATAACGATGTCGCAGTCCGCCATCAGCAGGTCGTAGGGGACAGGATTGACAGTGCCGCCATCGATGAGTGCGCGATTATCGAGCACCACCGGCTGGAAGACCCCTGGCAACGCCATGCTCGCCTTGATGGCAGGAAGCAGCGGCCCGGTTTCCAGAACGACCCCGCTGCGGGCCCAGATGTCCGCGGCGGTGACCTTGAGCGGGATGTCCAGTGCCTCGAACGTGTCGTGCTGGAGGGTATCGTAGAGAAACGAGATGAAGCCTTCGCTGTTGAGCAGGCCGCCCTTGCCAAGGTCGATTTCGATGAACTCGACCCAGCGCAAGGCGTCCTTGTTGAGCAGTTCCTCGACGAGGTGTTCCCCGGGCGAGATGATAAACACCTCCACCAGCTCGCGAATCTCCCTGCCGCTCATGCCGGAGGCATAGAGTGCGCCAATAATTGCGCCGATGCTGGAACCTGCGATGCGGTGGGGGGTGATCGACAACTCGTCCAGCGCCTCCAGCATCAGGATGTGGGCGAGGCCGTTGGCACCGCCGGCGCCGAGCGCGATACCGACGGTGGGCCTGCTGCCGGCTGTGACGCCGGAACTTCCAGGTGTCGGGCGGCTGTGTTCATCCGCTACTGCTGCCGGCCAGGGCACGGAAACCGAAGCCAGCAGGGTGGACAACCTTCCGAGAAAGCTGCGTCTGGATAGTGCTCGCATGGGCTGCAAGAATTCCTCGATGCTGGTACCGGCCTGGCAACAGCGACTGGATCACCCGGCCAGTCTACCTGTTTTGCCATGTCAAGACATCGTGATACCTTTAGACAGCATTCATGCCTTGCAGCTGCACACATTGAAAAATATCAATGCCCTGTGATGCAAATAGCTGTTGGATGGTCGAAGAGTCCTATGCAGCCCTTGCGGGGTTGGTGGCAATGGCCGGATTGCAGGTGATTTTAATAGATGGCGTTATCAAGCGAACCGGTATTTGCGCAGAGAGGATAGACGTGGCCAAGATCATAAAATTGCCAGGTAACTTTATTGGCCCGGTGGATCGGGAGAAGCTGGAAAGTTTCGGTGGACATACCATCGCCCATGGTCGCGCGACGCGCTGGCGCTGGGACAAGAATGCCAAGGGTGACGACGTATTCGAAATCCATACCGGTGGCCCAGACGCTGCCCTGGCTGTATGCATCGACCGCGACCGCAAGCTGGATCAATATGTTGCCCACGATGCCGCGGGGTACACGATTGTCTCCGGTGCGCTGGATCACGTGTTTGCCGAGCTGGACGGGTACCTTGCCCGCCTGCACGGCGAACGCCCCGACACCCCCGCCTAGGGTCTGTCAGCCGGCCTGGCCTGCAGTCTGCGTGACATACAGCGTCTGGGTGGGATAGGCGAATTCGATCTGTTCCTGTTCGAAAGCCTCGTGAATGGCAAAGTAGATGGCCTGCTGTATGTCCATATAGCGGTTGTAATCCGCAGATAACACGTAGTAGACCGTTTCGAACTGCAGCGAGTAGTCGCCGTACTTCATGAAATGGGAACGGTCGAAGCGGGTTTTGTCCTCTGCCTCGATGGCCTTCCGGATGATCCCGGGGATGCGCCTGAGTTTTTCCCGGGAGGTGTCGTAGGTCACCCCGATGCTGAACACCACGCGCCGCTCGAACATGCGGCCGTAATTGCGGATGCGACTCTTGAGCAGATCGGAATTCGAGAAGATCAGCTGCTCCCCGGACAGGCTGCGGACCCGGGTCGTCTTCAGGCCGACATATTCCACGCTGCCCATATAATCGTCGATGATAAGGAAGTCACCAATGACAAACGGCTTGTCGAGGATGATCGACAGGGACGCAAACAGGTCGCCGAGGATATTTTGCACCGAAAGCGCGACCGCCACGCCGCCAATACCCAGGCCGGCAACCAGTGCGGTGACATCGATCCCGAGGTTGTCCAGCGCCACCAGCAGCACCACCGACCAGATGAGGATGCGGCTGAGAAAGCCCAGCGCATTGATAGTGGTGGCCGCGGCCGGGTTCTTCTTCAGGGCGCGCTGACGCTGCTGTTCCAGTGCCGAGAGCGTGACCACGCCGATCCAGATCCCTGCCTGGATCAGCAGGGTGATGATAAACAGGTTATGGATTAACGACTGGGTGCGCTCGGGCAGCTGCAGAAACTGGGAGGCGATGAATATGCCTGCCACGAACAGGAACAGGGACCTGGTCCTGTTGATCGCCTCGGCGATGGCGTCGTCCCATTGCGTTTCGGTCCTGGCGGAAAGCGCAGCCAGGCGACGTCCGGCAATACCTTTCGCGAGCCGCAGCAGCAGATAACCGAGCAGCAATACGGCGCCGGCGATTGCCCACTGCAGCAGGCTGTTGCCCCAGAAGGTATGCTCGAGAAAGTCCGCTGTCAGCGTCATATCACCTCGCCTGGTGTGTGAATTGATGGGTCCGGATGTGGCCCTGCATTCTGGCATTGCGAATGTTGTATGGCAATCCGCCGCCAGGCTGCCGGTTCCCCGGAAATTGCCGTGACGCCGGTATTTGCAATGCCGTATGCAGCCGGCGGCATGCCAACGGGCTACATGCGCATGCCGCGCCTGCACGTCGAGGCAGTGTCGAAATTCCTGGATGATGCCTGCGCCAGGGCACCTGCCGGATCGCTACCGGCAGCGGTGATGCCAGTCAGCGCCGCTGTGATCTAACCGAATTTATCTGCGGCCCGCTGCGTAGCATCCTCAAGACTGGTCCAGGCTTTCTCCACACCGGTCTTGACTTCTTCCCATGCAGCAGCGCTGGCTGTTCGCAACTCCCCGAGCTTTTCCTGCACCTGTTGCTGCTGCGTGCGCAGGGATTCGATCTCTTCCTGATATCTGATCTTTTGCCCGGCTTCGGCCTGCTCCGCCCTGGCCTTGAGTACCTCGATCCTTGCCTGCCACTCGCGCAGCCGGGCCTCCATTTTGTCCTGGTATGCCTCTTTCATTTCCACGCGCTTGCCTCCTCGATTCGCTTGGGTAACGGGGTCAGGCCTGGCGGCCTTGCGCATCACCGGGTTCCGGGTGTCGGTGGGGTAGCAGCAGATTGTAAAGCCAGGCGAAGATTGCGCCGCCGACCAAACCGTCAAGCAGGCCCCAGGCCAGTCCGATCACGCTGCCCAGTGGCGTGATGCTGTAACCGCGGTAGATCTTTCCGATCAGGGTGATTTCCGCTGTTGCTCCGTCGAAGGCGATGATCCACCACGTTATCAGGAACAGGCCTGGACCCCATATCAGGGCACAGGCCAGTGCAAAGGCACGCACATTCAGTTTCACGGGTTATCTTCCTCTGGCCGGTTCACGTGTAACAGCCGTCCTGAACCCGGCGGCAGAATCATTGCAGGCGCACCTCCTGTTTCCAGGTCGATCCCGTCATGGTGTGTGCCAGGGCGGAGGTGCGCGGGTCCGGCCTCGTTCCGGTGTCAGGGAACCTGACGATATCAGGTGGACAGGCCAGCGGGCATTGAGATATTTCAATGCCTTGTCATTCATACTTCGGGGTGCCGCTGCAAACGCCCGGTCCCGGGCGTGTAACCGGAACAGGTCATGGCGTCATGCGCAAGGCGGGTGCCGGCGCATACCTGTCACGCAGTACCTGCACTTCCGACAACCACGAGCAGTGCCCTCGACAGCCGGTTGCGCTGATATGACGCCGTGCCGGTTCGGGTCAGATTGTCTGCAGCGCCTGGCGAATAGTCCGGTGTACATAATCAATCTTGGAAAGCACCGCCGGTGCAAGCACGAAGGGGTAGAGGTCGGGCTGGCCCATGCTGCGATTGAGACTGTTCAGGGCATAGGTAAGGGGCAGCCATTGTTCAATGACTTCCGCGAACGACTTGACGCGATAGGGGTCGAAATCAGGCTGCGAGGTCATCTCGCCCTGGCGGTCATTGGCGGGTGAGACCCGGAGCCGGAACACCCATGCCGTTTCGAGGACGTCGATGATATGCAGGTAGTGGGCCCAGGTCTCGGCCCAGTCCTCCCAGGGATGGGCGGCGGCATAGGGGCTTACAAAGCGTGACTGCCAGTCGGATGGCGGTCCCTGTTGATAGTTGTGCTGCATCGCGCCGGCGTAGTCCAGGGTTTCGTCGCCAAACACCTGCCGGAAGTCTGCCAGCCATTCAGGGCGATGCGCCAGACGATACCAGTAGTAATGTCCTGACTCGTGGCGGAAGTGGCCCAGTATGGTCCGGTAAGGCTCGGTCATGTCCTGGCGCATACGTTCCCGCCAGGCATCATCGGCCTCGGCTATGTTGATGGTGATCAGGCCCTGGGCATGTCCGGTCAATGCTGTGGTGTTTTCCCTGAACGACGGCTCCGTGTCGGCCAGGAAAGCAAATGCAAGTCCATCCCCGGGATCTTCCTGCTTGCTGGTGAGCGGCAGGCCCAGGCGCAGCAGGCTGTAGAAAAGGCGGCGTTTCCCGGTTTCCAGCCGTCGCCAGAGTTCCCTGTTTCCAGTCACGGCCAGGTCCGGGATGGTCTGGTTGAATCGGCAGGCGTCGCAAAGGGTCGCCTGGCTGTCTGCAGGCACCATCCAGTTGCACACCTGCTCGCGGGCGTAGTTCTGGCACATCCTGTACAACTGTCCCTGTGGCCGCGCCGGCAATGGCCGCCACAGATCATCGCCGGCAGGTTGCAGGGCGCTCAACCGGAAACAGTCGGGAAGAAAACCCAGGGGCGCCCCGCAATTCAGGCATTGCGTGTTTTCGAAGTAAACGACCTGGTCGCACGATTCACAGTGAAAGATTTTCACTCGTCTCCCCGTTGTCTGGCCGCTGTTTCGAGCGGTTCACTGGTCAGCGTTGCGACAAGTGGAAGATGGTCGGAGGCAATCCGTGCCTCAGGACTGCCGTGTACCGCGATATCCGTCAGGGCCATGCGCGGATGAACCCAGATCCGGTCCAGTGCGAACAGCGGAAACCGGGCCGGATAGGTCCGCGGTTGCGGGGTGGACTTGAAGTGCCGCCGCAGCCAGCGCAGCGGCCGTCCCCAGAGCAGCCATTCATTGAGGTCCCCGAGCAACAGGGACAGTGCGGCGGGAGCGGATTCGTACAGGGCAAGCAACAGGCGTACCTGCTGGCGACGCTCGCCGGGCCTGAGCCCGAGGTGGGTTGCCACAACCTGTATACGTCGCCCGTCCCAGTCGAGCATGGCATCGATGGCACTGCGGGGTTCGCGCCGCGGCAGGCTCAGGTCGATCCGGTTCAGGGTCAGTACGGGCAGCCGTGTCAGCAGGGCATTGCCGTAATGGCGGGTTTCCCGTAAAAGCGTGGGATCGGCGATGGCTGTGAGACCGGTTGCTGCCGCCAGGTATTCCAGCAGATCGCGACCCTCAATCATGTGGTGCTCCACTTCCTGTAACGCCAGCACGTCCACATCGAGTTCCCGCAGCACCTGTGCGGTGCGTCCTGGTTCGAAGCTGCCATCCATCCCGATACAGGCGTGAATATTGTAGGTTGCGACTCTCAAGGACACAGCAGGCAGGCCCTGGGTCCGGTGTCTGGCGTGGTTGCTGTCACTGGCTTGCGGGCCATGCAGGAGCTGTCATTGAGTCGGGATTATAACCGGCTGCATGCACGATGCAGCCGTGGTCATGGCTATTCGGGCACGCATCGAAACCGTCCTGCATCTGCAGGATGACCGGCCCCTGCTGCAGTCACTCGCCGCTGTGCTCCAGCGCCATGAACGCCTCTCAGCGGCAGCTGCCCGGCCAGCATTGCCGGGCAACGCGCAGGGTCAGGCGATGCGCTGGCAGGATATGCTCTGCTGGCCCGGCCGGGTGTCAGCATCTTCAGCGCTCGAATACCAGACTATCGGGCCTGGCGCCCAGATCCTCCAGCGCGGCGTTTACCGCCTTCATGAATCCCGGAGGACCACAGACGTAGAAGTGCTGGTCAAAATCATCGATCATTTCCGCCAGAAACGCCTTGTCGATCCGTCGCTGTACATAACCGGGTGTGGATGTTTCCGTGCAGGTCAGGATGCAGCGCCCGCCGAGGTAATCGCGCAGTTCTTTCTCGCAGATGATGTCGGCCGGGGTCTTGTTGGAGAAGATCAGGGTATGACGGTCGAGTTCTGATGCGCGGGCCCGTTCGCGTAAAATGGCAATGAACGGCGTGATGCCGGCGCCCCCGGCAAGAAACACCCCGGGACCCTGGTAGCTGATGGTGCCGAACGGTTCCGACATGAGCAGTTCTGCCCCCGGGGACAGGGTGTGCAGTTCCCGTGTCACACCCTCGTGATCGGGATAGCGCTTGATGGTGAACTCGAGCACGCCGTCGTCAACCAGAGAGGTCGGGGTGAACGGGCGGGGCTCGTCCTGCCACGGTGTTCGCTTGATGGCCAGTTCCACGCCCTGTCCGGCCTCGAATGTGAATCCCGGCGGCCGGGTCAGCACAAAGCGCCTGACGTCACGGGTGACGAATTCGCTCATCAGCAGTGTCACGGTATGCCGCTCAGCCATGTTCGCTTACCTTGCTTGTCGTCGCAGTAACCCGCACTACCCGGTGACCGTGTCTGTCAGCGGCTGACGCCAAACCCTTCGTCCTCGGTATTCGGAGGCAGTGGCAGACCGGCGATACGCATACCCTGTGTAACCGGGCCTTCGGGAAACAGGCGGCGCAGGTGCTTGCGCCCGCCCTGGTCGGCAAACTGCCTGTCCAGCACGTCGCTCAGCTCGCGGCCGCTTTTCGCAGGGCCGTGCTTCAGGTAGTGCTCACGCAGGAAATTCACGACCTCCCAGTGTGGCGCCGACATTTCAATGCCCTCCTGCTCGGCGTTACGCTGTGCCTGCGCTTCATCCCAGTCCTGCAGGTCGAACTCCCGGTCAGCGAGTTGTGGACTTTCCGCATCCATATTGGTAATGATCTTGTTGATGTCTGCCATGTCGTTTCACCTTTCTCGAATGGAAAAAAATTCTGTTTGAAACCGTTGGGTTATACAGCCCATATTGGCAGGGATCATGCCCGCGTGGCTGATGCCGCCCGTGATTGTCCCTGTGCTCATTCCGCAAGGTTCTGTGCCACGAAATCCCAGTTCACAAGCTTCCAGAATGCCTTGATATATTCAGGCCGGGCGTTGCGGTAGTCGATGTAATAGGCGTGTTCCCAGACGTCACATGTCAGCAGGGGGCGCTTGCCCTCTGTCATCGGGTTGCCCGCATTGCTGGTGTTCACGATTTCCAGTGTGCCGTCGCTGTTCTTCACCAGCCAGGTCCAGCCGGAACCAAAGTTGCTGCCAGCCGTCTCGGAGAAGCGGTCCCTGAACGCTGCGAAACCGCCAAAGTCAGCGTCGATGGCTTTGGCCAGGGCAGCCGTTGGCTCGCCGCCACCAGCAGGACTCAGGCAGTTCCAGTAGAAGCTGTGATTCCACACCTGAGCGGCATTGTTGAAGATGCTGCCGGTTGCCTTGCTGATGATCTCCTCGAGCGGTGCTGTTTCAAATTCACTGCCCTTGATCAGCCCGTTCAGTTTGTCTACATAACTGGCGTGATGTTTCCCGTGGTGGTACTCAAGCGTCTCGGCCGAGATGTGCGGCTCGAGGGCATTGCGGGGATAGGGAAGCTCCGGGAGATTGTGCTGTGTCATGGTCACCTGCCTTGTTGATTCAAATGTTTCTGTATACTTCTGCCAGAGAGTAGCGTAGCGGATGTTCAGGCAATGCGCATTGCGAAACCACAATGCGGCAGAACATTGACTGCCATAAACTCTCCGGGGCCAAAAAATGGTGTGCGGGATGCCGTGTGTCCCATACGCTTTGTGAATTTATCACTGGTGCGGTACGCGGGCAGGGGGCAGGCAATGCACAACGACAACAATGCGGGTGAGTTGACCGGGCAGGAAAAACGCGACGCCATACGGCGTTCGGCCCCGCGGGCCGTCGTGGTGTTCGAGGCAATCCGGCGTGAAGCCGTCGAGGAGCTGGAGCGGCGCAATTCCGCCCTGTTCTGGTCGGGCCTGGCGGCGGGACTGTCCATGGGCTTTTCCTTCATCGCCGAGGCCTTGCTCCGGTCCGCCCTGCCGGCGGCATCCTGGCAGCCGCTTGTTTCCAAACTCGGCTATTCAATCGGGTTTATGATCGTCATCCTGGGCCGCCAGCAGCTGTTTACCGAGAACACCTTGACTCCCGTGATCCATGTGCTGCGTGAGCGCCGGCTTGGTGTACTGCTGGATGCGTTGCGCCTGTGGGGCGTGGTGCTGGCAGCCAACGTCCTGGGCACCATGATCTTCAGCATCGGCCTGCATTATGCCGACGTGTTCGACGCCACCCAGAGTGCCACCCTGCAAGCGGTTGCCGGGGAGGTGGCCAGTGGCGGCTTTCGGGAGACCTTTTTGTCTGCGATCCTGGCCGGCTGGCTGATCGCGCTGATGGTGTGGTTGCTGCCGGCAGCCGAGACGGCGCGGGTCGGGGTGATTATCATTGTCACCTACCTGGTCGGCATCGGCGGTTTTTCCCACATCATCGCCGGATCCGCCCTGGCCTTCTATGCGCTTGCTGACGGGAGCATCACGCTGGCGGCGGCATTTGGCAGTTTCTTTCTCCCCACGCTGCTTGGCAATATCGTCGGAGGGGTGGCATTCGTGGCCGCGCTGAATTACGCGCAGGTCTCCCCGGGAGATTGAAGGGGCGTGGCCAGGGCAGATTGACGTGTTTCAACCTGTGCCTGCAGGGACGCCGGATAAGCGTGTGGCTACGGGTCCTTGCGGATCCATGTATCACCATCCTTTTCATATGCCTGCTTGACCGCGGCCCACGCTACCTTGTGGGCGACCTCCTCGCGGGAGCTGTCGCCACGCCGGTCTTCGGGTTCCCGGTACTGCTCCCAGGCGTTGTTGAAGGATGCCAGGTAGATCTCCAGGGCATGTTCCGGCAGGTTTGATCTGACATTTTGCGGCAGATCAGAGATGTTCCTGTATGGCATAGGGGTCTCCCTTGTCAGGTTTGCTCCCGGCCGGGTGCACCTGTGTCCTGCTGGCGTCGCAGCAGCCAGCGGCTCAGCAACCAGATGACAGCAGCGATCAGCAGTGCCAGCAGCAGCAGGCTGACGACCCGGGCCGTGTCGGGTGCCGTGATGGCGGCAACCACCTGGCCGGAGAACACGGTCAGGGCCAGGGTGCCCGGTGCCATACCCAGCAGCGTGCCAAGCGCAAAGTCCCGAAAGCGGATGTGCGAGGCTCCGGCAACCAGGTTGATGACGCCGAACGGTGCTACCGGCACAACGCGCAGTGTGATCATCGCCAGCAGGCCCTGCCGGGCGAGGCGCTGGCTGATCCTGGAAATCCAGCGGTTAGACAGGTTGCGGATGGTGTTGCGACCAAGCTGATGGCCAATTGCGAAGTTGACCAGGGCGCTGGTCTCCGCGGCGAGCAGGCCATATGCGAAGCCGTGCAGGGCCCCGAAGGTCGCCCCGGTGGCAATAATCAACAGGGTGACCGGAAACAGCACCAGCCCGGCCACGATGTAGATGGCAACGACGACCAGTGGTGCGATCCACTCGCCGCGCAGATCGCCAAGCCCCTTGA
>JASFOC010000029.1:0-11653 GCA_050116715.1 Gammaproteobacteria bacterium | reverse complement strand
CTGTGCGTACTGGATGTCCATGTTCGCGACATTCGGCAGGTTGCCGCAGTTGCCGGCCATGACCACGTACACCTGGTTTTCCACGGCGCGCGCCTGGCAGCAGTAGCGCACCCGCAGGTAGCTCTGTCGCTCATCGGTGCAGAATGGCACGAACAGGATCTGTGCGCCCTGGTCTGTAAGGTGGCGGGCGAGTTCCGGGAATTCCGCGTCGTAACAGATCAGCACGCCGATCGGTCCGCAGTCGGTCTGGATGACATCGAGTTCGCTGCCGCCCTCGATGTTCCACCACCACACCTCGTTCGGGGTGGGGTGGATCTTGGCCTGGCGGTGGATGCTGCCGTCACGCAGGAAGACGTAGCAGATGTTTTCCACCCGGCCGTTCGGCATCCGGGTCGGGTGCGAACCGCCGATGATGTTGATGTTGTAGCGCAGGGCAAGGTCGCGCATGGCCCCGGTGTACTGTGGGGTATACCGGGTAAGTGACTCGATCGCCTGCGCCGGGGCCAGTTGCTGCGGTTCCATCGACAGCAGCTGCAGGGTGAACATCTCGGGGAAAACCACGAAGTCACCCTTGTAGTCAGCGATGACGTCGACGAAGTAGCGCACGATATCGATGAACTGCTCGAAGGACTCCACCCGCCGCTGCTTGTACTGCACCGAGCCGATGCGCACACTGTCGGGCAGGCGTCCGCCGTAGTTCTTTTCCCGGGTATCGACTGCCGCCTGCGCTACCGCGGGGTTGTGCCACACCATGTGGATGCCGTAGCCCAGAGACTGCCTGTCAACATCGAGGTAGTGCGGGATGACACCGATCACCTCGAAGCCGTTGCGCAGCTGGAAGGACAGCACCGGGTCGCGCTGCCGCTTCTGCTGTACTGCCTCGACGTACGCCTCCACAGAGGCGTAGCGCTTGATGTGTTTTGCCAGCGTTGGGAGGCGGCCGGCAAACACGATACCCTTCAGCCCCAGCGCCTGAGCCAGCCGCTTGCGCGCATTGTAGAGGCGCTGGCCGATACGGTAGCCGCGAACCTCCGGGTCGACACACACCTCCATGCCGTACAGCCAGTCGCCTGCCGGGTTGTGCGTGGAGGCGAAGCCATTGCCGGTGATCTCCGCCCAGGTATGCGGCTTCAGGCATGCCTTCTCGCTGACCCGGAGTGTGGCGCAGTAGCCAACGATGCGATCTCCGGCCGTCACCACGAACTGGCCGGCGGGGAAATGGTTGAGCTGGCCGGTGAGCATGGGCTCGGAGTGGCCGCGCATGCCGCTACCGTCGTAGACGCGACTGGAGAGTGCAGCGATCTGCGGGATGTCCTCCTGCCGGGCATTGCGGACCTGCAACTGTATTTTGGGATTGTCGAGTGGGGTGGTGGTTTTACTCATCGGTTCGGGCGCATGACAGGATTGGTTGGTTTAATCTGGCCTTTTCCAGGCGCGACCGGGTCGCATCCCGGTATTCCAGCGTGTCGGGCCAGACAGTTATGTGCAGCTATTCTTTGGTCACTGTTGCCTTTTCAATGATGGCCGGATAGCGATAACCGGCACCGAAATCCTTGTTCACCGAGAGAACCCCTTCCACCATGACCAGGTCGCCCTTGTTCACAATGGTGTCGCTGGTCACGGCGAGATCGCCCGCGGTACCATCCTGGATGTGTATCCAGTTGGTGCCCATGATATCTGCGGTGAACTTCACGACCCGTCCGCGGACCTTGATCTGCTGTCCGTTCAGCGCTGCAGCCTGGCTTAAAATTTCCTCGACGCTGTAGCCGCCGGCAGCCCTGGCCACATTCTCGACATGGGCGTCCGTGACAACGGTCCTGCTGCTGCCGGCCATACCCTGATCCTGGCCGGCGGTCTTCTGCAGGCTGCCTTCAGGATAAATGCCGTTGGCGAAAACGATTTTGTCGAACGTGCGGTTGAGACTTTTGCTGGGGAAATTGGTCATCACCTGGCCACCGGGCACGCTGACCCGCTGACCAACCGCGACACGGGTTTCGCTGGCTGCGGCCCAGACATTTTCACTGCCGGTGTCGAGCAGGATGTAGGTGTAACCGGCGGCATTCATGGTCTCGACGACCTCGCCGCTCAGGATGCCGTGGCTGGCGGGCGGGGTGCCCGCGTCGGTGTGTGCGGCCGCTGCCGGGTCACTGTCCGGGGGCATGGCGACTGCCTGGCCGTATCCGGTCAGTGTGGCCAGCAGCGCGATAAGGGCCAGTTCGGTTTTCTTCATGGAATTCTCCTCGATGGATCGAAAGCAGGGACTGCAGTCGTGGCAACAGGGCCTCTGTTTGCCATGAACAAAATGGCTGTTCCCTTGTGTCATGGACAAGCGCAGACAGTAACAGGGTAGCAGACTCCGGCATCCCCGGCTGCAGGATTCCTGCCGCCCTGTCATTTGCACGGCGACCTTGCCCGGCGGGTTTCAGGCCATGCTGCGTGCGTGCCCTGCGCTAGCCGGTCTTCAGCTGCCGGGCCGCCTGTTCCCGGTACTGCGCCAGCGTATGCTTGAGGTATTGCCCGGTATACGAGGTAGCATGATTGGCAACTGCTTCCGGGGTGCCGGTGGTCACGACCTCGCCGCCGCGGATGCCGCCTTCCGGTCCCATGTCGATGATCCAGTCGGCGGTCTTGATGACGTCGAGGTTGTGCTCGATGACAATGATGGTGTTGCCGTGGTCGCGCAGCCGGTGCAGTACCACCAGCAGCTGCGCGATGTCGTGGAAGTGCAGGCCGGTGGTCGGTTCGTCGAGGATATAGAGGGTCTTGCCGGTGTCGCGCTTGGAGAGCTCGCGCGCCAGCTTGATGCGCTGCGCTTCGCCGCCGGACAGCGTGGTCGCGTTCTGTCCCAGCGTCAGGTATGCCAGGCCGACGTCCATCAGGGTCTGCAGCTTGCGCGCCACGGCAGGGATGGCACTGAAGAAGGGTTGTGCATCCTCCACCGTCATTTCCAGCACTTCGTGGATGTTCTTGCCCTTGTAGCGCACGTCCAGGGTTTCCCGGTTGTAGCGCTTGCCCTTGCAGACGTCGCAAGGCACATAGATGTCGGGCAGGAAGTGCATCTCCACCTTGATGACACCGTCACCCTGGCAGGCCTCGCAGCGGCCGCCCTTGACGTTGAAGCTGAAGCGCCCCGGTTTGTAGCCGCGCGAGCGCGCTTCCTGGGTGGCGGCGAACAGCTCGCGGATCGGCGTGAACAGGCCGGTATAGGTCGCCGGGTTGGAGCGCGGCGTGCGCCCGATGGGGCTCTGGTCGATGTCGACGATCTTGTCGAAGAACTCCAGGCCGTCGACGCCGGCGCAGGGCGCGCCTGCCTCGGAGGCCTTGTTGAGCACCTGCGCGGCGCGCCGGTACAGGGTGTCGTTGATCAGTGTCGACTTGCCGGAACCGGAGACGCCGGTGACGCAGGTCAGCTGGCCCAGGGGGATCTCGACGTCGACGGACTTCAGGTTGTTGCCGCTCGCGCCCCGGATGACCAGCTTGCGATGCTCCGCAGCATCCACCTGGTGAGGCGGGATCTCGATGATCTTGCGCCCCGACAGGTACTGGCCGGTAAGCGAATCCGGGTCGGCGATGATTTCCGCCGGTGTGCCCTGTGACACGATGCGGCCACCGTGCACACCGGCGCCGGGACCGACATCCACCACGTAGTCGCCGGCGCGGATCGCCTCCTCGTCGTGCTCGATGACGATCACGGTGTTGCCGAGATCGCGCAGGTGGGTGAGGGTGTTGAGCAGGCGCTGGTTGTCGCGCTGGTGCAGGCCGATGGAGGGTTCGTCGAGGATGTACATGACACCGACCAGCCCCGCACCGATCTGGCTGGCGAGCCGGATGCGCTGCGCCTCGCCCCCTGAGAGGGTCTCCGCGCTGCGGTCCAGTGACAGGTAATCCAGCCCGACGTTGACCAGGAACGCCAGCCGCTGGTTGATCTCCTTGAGAATCTTGCCCGCGATTTCGCCGCGCCGCCCCTGCAGGCGCAGTGACTCGAACAGTTCCCGGCTGCTGCCGACCGGCATGGCTGTGATCTGTGGCAGGCTCCTGCCGTTCACCGTGACATGCCGTGCCGCGGTGTTGAGGCGTGTGCCTTCACAGGCCGGGCAGATCTGGTTGCCGAGGTAGCGCGCCAGTTCCTCGCGCACCGTACTGGACTCGGTTTCGCGGTAGCGTCGCTGCATGTTGGGGATGATTCCCTCGAACGGATGGCTGCGCTCCGCTGTGCCGCGGCGCTCGTTGAGGTAGCGGAAGCGGATCGCTTCGCCCTTGCTGCCATAAAGGATCACGTTCCGGATGTCTGCCGGCAGTTCCTCGAAAGGGGTGTCGATATCGAAGCCGTAGTGCCCGGCCAGCGACGTGATGAGCTGGAAATAATAGGCATTGCGTCGATCCCAGCCGCGCACCGCGCCGCCGGCGAGGCTGAGTTCGGGATGCCCCACGACGCGCGTGGCATCGAAGAACTGGCGTACGCCGAGACCGTCGCACTCCGGGCAGGCGCCGGCGGGATTGTTGAAGGAGAACAGCCGGGGTTCCAGTTCGCTCACGGAGTAGCCGCACTGCGGGCAGGCGAACCTGGCGGAGAACATGATCTCTGCATTGTCGTGTTTGTCCATCCAGGCAATGCGTGCCATTCCGTCGGACAGGTTGAGCGCGGTTTCCAGGGATTCCGCAAGGCGCAGCTGGATGTCCTCGCGTACCTTGAAGCGGTCGACCACGGCCTCGATGACATGCTTGCGGCGCAGGTCAAGTTTCGGCGGCTGATCGAGTTCCACGACTTCGCCGTCGATGCGGGCGCGCACAAAGCCCTGTGCACGCAGTTCCTCCAGCACTTGCAGGTGTTCTCCCTTGCGCGCATCGACCACCGGTGCCAGCAGCAGCAGACGGCTGCCCAGCGGCAGCGTCAGGATATGGTCGACCATCTGGCTGATGGTCTGCGCCTCCAGCACCGTGCCGTGTTCCGGGCAGTGCGGGGTGCCGACGCGCGCGAACAGCAGGCGCAGGTAGTCGTAGATCTCGGTGATGGTGCCAACGGTCGAACGCGGGTTGTGCGAGGTGGATTTCTGCTCGATGGAGATGGCCGGGGACAGGCCCTCGATATGATCGACGTCGGGCTTCTCCATCATCGACAGGAACTGCCGCGCATAGGCGGACAGCGACTCGACGTAGCGCCGCTGGCCCTCCGCATAGATGGTGTCGAACGCCAGCGAGGACTTGCCCGACCCCGACAGTCCCGTGACGATGATCAGCTTGTCACGCGGCAGGTCGAGGTCGACGTTCTGCAGGTTGTGGGTGCGGGCACCCCGGATGTGGATGGTATCCATTGCCGTAATCTCTCTCCGCCGGAACGGCCAACCTGTTAATATACGGCGTTTTCACGGACACGGCCAAAGAGGATTTCAGCAACGTGGAGCAGAGGGCGGACAAGGGGAGTGGCATGAGTCGCGCGGAATTGCGCGCAGCCCTTTCACTTTCAGGTGTTTATGCCCTGCGCATGCTGGGGCTTTTCATGATCCTGCCGGTATTCGCGCTGTATGCCGAGCATCTTCAAGGGGTGACGCCGGCGCTGACAGGTCTGGCGATCGGCGCCTATGGCGTGACCCAGGCAATGCTGCAGATCCCGGCAGGGCTGCTGTCGGATCGCATCGGGCGCAAGCCGGTGATCATCGGCGGTCTGCTGGTGTTCGCGCTGGGCAGCGTGGTCGCGGCCGAGGCGGCGTCCATCCACATGGTGATCGTCGGCCGGGCGCTGCAGGGTTCGGGCGCCATTGCCGCTGCCATCATGGCACTGGCGGCAGACCTTACCCGTGAGGAACACCGCATCAAGACCATGGCCCTGATCGGCATGAGCATCGGGCTGTCTTTCGCGGTGGCGCTGATCCTGGGCCCGGTGCTGGACCGCTGGGTGGGCGTGCCGGGGATCTTCTGGATCACGGCAGTCCTTGCAGTGGGCGGCATCGCGGTGGTTGCCTTCATTGTGCCGCGCCCGGTGGAATTGCGTGTCCACCGTGATGCCGAAGCCATCCCGGCCCAGTTCGGCCGGGTGCTGCGCCAGGCCGAGCTGCTGCGGCTCGACTTCGGCATCCTCATGCTGCATGCCATCCTCACCGCCAGTTTCGTGGTCCTGCCGCTGGTGCTGCGCGACGAGGCCGGGCTTGCGGCCAGTGACCACTGGCAGGTGTACCTGCCGGTGCTGGTGTGTTCCGTGCTGGCGATGCTGCCGTTGATCATCCAGGCGGAGCGCAAGGGGCGCGTCAAGCCGGTATTCCTGTTTGCCATTGGCCTGCTGCTGGTCGCGGAGCTGGGTCTGTTCCTGGTGCCGGTGTCGGTGTTCAGTATCGTGGCACTGCTGTTCGTATTCTTTACCGCCTTCAACCTGCTGGAGGCGACACTGCCCTCGCTGATCTCCAGGGTGGCGCCGGTCGACTGCCGCGGCACGGCGATGGGCATCTATTCCAGCAGTCAGTTTTTAGGCGCCTTCCTCGGTGGTACGCTGGGCGGCATGTTGCACGGACGTTTCGGTCTGCATGCCGTGTTCATCATTGCTGCAGCGGGTGCACTGGTCTGGCTGCTGCTGGCGCTGTCCATGACACCGCCGGCAAAGCTGAGCAGCTATATCTACCGCCTCGATGCCGGTTTCGATGGGGACACAGCCGCCCTGGCACGCCGGCTGGCGGGCATGGACGGCGTGGCCGAGGCTGTGGTGGTGCCGGAAGAAGGTGTGGCCTACCTGAAGGTGGACCGCCAGGTGTTCGATGCCGCGTCCCTGCCCTGATAGAGGGCGGGTTCTCCCTGCAGGAATCGCGTGGCGGCAGTGCCGGCCTTCGCATAGAATAGGGGCCGGAAATTTACCGCCGCCCGGCGGCGGCGTCCCGAACAGGGTCACACGGACGGTGGAATCATGCAGATAACAGGAGAGCATCATGGCGCGAGGAGTGAACAAGGTAATTCTGGTTGGAAACCTGGGCAAGGACCCGGAGGTTCGTTACATGCCAAACGGCAATGCGGTGGCCAATCTGACACTGGCGACCACGGAGTCCTGGAAAGACAAGCAGACCGGTGACCAGCAGGAAAAGACCGAGTGGCATCGCATCGTAATGTTCAGGCGGCTTGCAGAGATCGCCGGTGAATACCTGAAGAAAGGTTCACAGGTCTACATCGAGGGCAAGCTGCAGACCCGCAAGTGGCAGGACAATTCAGGCAACGATCGCTACACCACGGAAATCGTCGCCGACGAGATGCAGATGCTGGGCAGTCGTGGCGGCGGCAGCGCCGGCTTCGCAAACAATTCAGCACCGGCGAAGTCATCCGCACCCGCTACCGCAGAGTCTGCTCCTGCGGATTTTGATGACGATATTCCGTTCTAGCGGGCAGCCGACTGCTTCTGTAAGCCCCTGCGGGAAGATGGTTTGGCCATCATGTCGCAGGGGCTTTTTGCTGTCTGCAGTTCAGTGTCACAACGGCGAAAGCCGTCTCCTCCGGTTGACAATCAAGTCGGCCTGCCGGCCTGTCTCCGGCACCGGTTCGGGTATTCGATCCTGAAAAATGCCACTTCACCGGTGCCGGGAACACGGGGCCGCTGTTCGCCCTGTTGCCGGTAAATGCCGCAGCCGGGCCTGTGCCTGCGGCCCTGTTTAAGCCGCGGCAGTGGGGTTAAAACCCTTCATCTAGTTTTTTTTCCAATCTGTAACCCAAGATATTGGGTCTAAAAGCAGGTTATAATCCCCACCTGGCCGGGCTTTTCCTGCGGATTGGATGGCCGGAATGTCCCGCAAAACGACTTAGCTGCCAATTTACTCAAGGTAAGCGTGACAAGCTTTTGATTTCTAATTCATATGCCTCGTGTGGCGGCGCGTCAAACCGGGAATATGGTCTAAGTTACTGTCCAGAAGGAGATTTTTTCAGCATTTAGCTTGACGTTCGAACCCGCCCTCCCTATAGTGTCGCAAAGTGGGACTCAGTGGTAATAAATGGGTTTCCAGGGAGTAAAAGGGGGTCGAATTGTTCAGAGGTGGTAGCACGGTCAATCTGGATGCGAAGGGGCGACTGGCCTTTCCCACCCGCTACCGTGCTGACCTCCTGGAACGCTGCGAGGGGCGGGTCGTGCTCACCGTGCATGACGATCGCTGCCTGCTGATGTACCCCCAGCCCGAGTGGGACGAGATTGAACGCAAGCTCGTCCGTCTTCCGAACCAGAACAAGCGCACGCGCACCCTGCAGCGGATGCTGCTGGGGCATGCCACCGAACTCGAAATGGACAGGAACGGCAGGATCCTGATTCCACCGCGCCTGCGTGAATTTGCCGGCCTGGACAAGCGTGTGGTGCTGGCCGGACTCGGGAACAAGTTTGAAATCTGGGATGAAGAGGCCTGGGAAAAGAATTGCGGTGACTGGGTGGCTGAAGATGACGATGAAGCCACGATGCCGGATTCACTGGAATCACTGACGCTTTGATTCATGAGTGCCGGGTTACCACACCAGCCGGTACTTCTGAAAGAAGTCCTGCAGGGGCTTGCGGTCAGGCCTGACGGGGTCTACGTAGACGGAACCTTTGGTCGCGGCGGACATGCGAGTGCGATTCTTTCCCGGCTGGGTCCAGCGGGGCGCTTGCTGGCCATGGACAAGGACCCGGCGGCAGTGGAATCGGCAGAAACACAGTTTGGCGGTGATCCGCGTTTCGAGATTGAACAGGGTGCGTTCACGATGTTGAGCCGGATGGTTGCAGAGAGAGGGTTGGGGGGGCACGTCAATGGTCTGCTGCTCGACCTGGGTGTTTCTTCACCTCAGCTGGATGATGCCTCGCGGGGTTTCAGTTTCTCCATGACCGGTCCGCTCGACATGCGCATGGATCCGACTTCAGGTATCAGTGCGGCGCAATGGCTGGAAACGGCCAGCGAAAGGGATATCACGCACGTGCTGAAAACCTGTGGCGAAGAGCGCTTCGCGCGCCGCATTGCCCGCAGCATCGTCGCGACACGCCAGGTAACCCCGCTGCAAACAACCGCGCAGCTGGCCGAGTTGATCGCCGCTGCAGTCCCGGTGCACGAGCATCACAAGCATCCGGCCACCCGCAGCTTCCAGGCGATCCGCATTTTCATCAATCACGAACTGGACGACATCAGGGATGTGCTGGCGCAGGTGCCCGACGTGCTGGCGCCGCAGGGACGCCTGGCAGTGATCAGCTTTCATTCGCTCGAGGATCGCATCGTCAAGCGCTTCATTCGTGACGAATACCGCGGGGAGGCGCCGCCAGCGGAGTTCCCGCTGGCCGGCATGGACTATCGTCCGCGCTTGCGTCCGGTGGGCAAGGCAATCCGGCCCGGTGACACCGAAGTCAGGACCAACCCGCGGGCGCGCAGCGCCGTGCTGCGGATTGCGGAGCGGCTGCAATGAGCCTGCGCCCCTCCGTATTGTCGCTGCTGTTGCTGGTCGTGGTGGTCTCGGCAATTTGCGTGGTGTTCTCGAAGCACCAGGCGCGCAAGCTGTTTATCGAACTGCAGTCACTGGAAAACGCGCGTGATGCCATGGATGTGGAGTGGGGGCAGTTGCAGCTGGAGCAAAGCACACTCACCACGCAGGGCCAGGTCGAGGTTGCGGCGCGTGACCGTCTCGGCATGGTCGTACTGTCCGCGGACAACATGGTAATCGTCAAGCCATGAGTCGTTATACACAGCACACGACATCCCGGGGCAGGCGTATCTTCCTGTACCTGTGTATGGGGCTGGCGGCAGTCACGCTGCTGTATCGGGCTGTGTGCCTGCAGGTGCTGGACAAGGAGTTCCTGCTGCACCAGGGCGAGGCGCGCCATCTGCGCGTCGTCAGCCTGCCCGCGCATCGCGGCATGATCCAGGATCGCAACGGCGAGCCGCTTGCGATCAGCACCCCGGTCGAGTCGGTCTGGATCAATCCGCAGGAACTGGGTGGCGAGCAACAGCGCATACCGGAACTGGCGCAGCTGTTGTCGATGGAAAGGAGCAAGGTGCAGCGACTGCTGGCCAGTCGCGCCGACCGCGAGTTCGTCTACCTGCGGCGGCATATCAGTCCGGCACTGGCTGCGCAGGTAAAAGACCTGCGGATTCCCGGCGTCTACCTGCAGCGCGAGTACCGGCGTTATTACCCGGCCGCTGAAGTGAGTGCGCATGTTGTCGGCATGACCAACATCGACGATGTCGGCCTGGAGGGGCTGGAGCTGGCATACGAGGAATGGTTGTCCGGCGAGCCGGGTGCCAAGCGCGTCATCAAGGATGGCCAGCACCACATCATTGAAGACGTGGAGAGCATCAGCCGGCCACGCCCGGGCAAGGACCTGCGCCTGAGCATCGACCGGCGTATCCAGTACCTGGCCTACCGCGAACTGAAAGCGGCGATCCAGGAGCACAAGGCGCGTTCCGGTTCCGCGGTGGTGCTGGATGTGCGTAGCGGCCAGGTGCTGGCAATGGTCAACCAGCCGTCATTCAATCCCAACAGTCGCAAGCAGCGGCAGCGCAGCAGCATGCGCAACCGTGCAGTGACCGATGTTTTCGAGCCGGGGTCCACCATGAAGCCGTTTATCGTGGCAACCGCGCTGGAATCCGGGCGCTACCGGCCGGACACCCCGGTCAGCACGTCGCCGGGCTGGTTCCGCGTCGGGGTGAACACGGTGCGGGATGTGCATGACTACGGCGATCTGGATGTCAGCGGCGTGATTCGCAAGTCAAGCAACGTGGGCATCACCAAGATCGCCCTGTCGTTGTCCGTGGAGGATATCTGGGACGACCTGTCGGAACTCGGTTTCGGTGAGCAGACCTATAGCGGTTTTCCCGGAGAGGCATCCGGGCTGCTGTCGCATTACAGTGGCTGGAACGCCATCGAGACAGCCACACTGGCCTACGGTTACGGCATATCGGTGACCGCGCTGCAACTGGCGCAGGCCTATGCGGTGCTGGCCGCCGATGGTATCAGGCGGCCGGTGGCATTCCTGCACGACAGCGAGGTTACAGAAGAGCGCCGGGTCATGTCGCAGCAGGTGGCGCGTCAGGTGCGTGCCATGCTGCAACAGGCTGCCGGACCGGAAGGGACGGCACCGGCCGCGCAGATTGCCGGCTACACGGTTGCCGGCAAGACCGGCACGGTGCACAAGTCGGTGGCCGGCGGTTATGCGGACCACAAATACCTGTCCGTGTTTGCGGGCATGGCCCCTGCGAATGACCCGCGGCTGGTCATGGTGGTCATGATAGATGAGCCGAACAATGGCAAGCATTATGGAGGCCAGGTGGCAGCTCCGGTGTTCTCGAAGGTGATCTCGGGTGCGCTGCGGCTGCTTGCCGTGCCGCCGGATAATCTGCCGCTGTTGCAAACGCGGCAGGCGACAACGGGGGATGCTGCATGATGACCGCCGAGGTAATGACAAATCAGCATAGCCTGAGTGGGCTGTTGCGGGAATTTTCAGACGTCAGCGTGAAACGTGACTGCAACGTGTCCGGGCTGGCACTGGACAGTCGCAAGGTGCAGGCAGGCGACCTGTTTCTCGCGGTCGCGGGTACCCGGACGCATGGTTTACAGCATGCGCGCCAGGCGCTTGCGCTGGGTGCCGTCGCCGTCGCCTGGGAGCCGCTTGCCGATCGTGCCGGTCTTGCCGAGACCGCGGCACTGCTGCCGGTGCCGGTCGTTGCCGTGCCAGGGCTGG
>JASFOC010000028.1:0-11674 GCA_050116715.1 Gammaproteobacteria bacterium | reverse complement strand
GCCGTCGGGTGCTGCTTGCTTGTCCCAGTTCGCGAGCAGGGAAGAGGTGAAGTAGACCCGCTTGCCATCCCAGCTTTGTGAGATCATGTTGAGTTGCGCGCCAATGTTCTCGGCCAGTATCTGCCTTGGGTTGAAGGGATCGCTGATATCGAAGAGACGTGCCACGCCGTCGTTCCAGGTGTCCACCCAGAGCAGCGAGTCATCCGCGGCAATCGACAGGTCCACCGGCAGCGGCAGCTTGCCCGGATCACCGATATCGGCAACCGCCTGTGCCTGCCATTCGCCCTGGTCATCTTCGTAAATCAGCCACAGCTTCGAGGTGAGCGCGCTCGTCGTGAAACAGTAGTTGTGGTGCGGACCCCAGGCGCAGCGGATCTCAAGGGGTGCGCCCGGTACATCCAGGATCTTCCGCGGCTTGCGGGTATGCAGATCCCAGACCACGACTGTGTTGCCGAAGCGCTGCATGGCTTCGTTGTCCGCCATCAGTTTGCCGAGGTCCATCATGTAGTTGTTCCAGCCGGTGAACGAGGAGGTGACCATAACGTTGCGGCGTGGCAGGACACGGACATCGTAACCGTAGCCATCGGCGTACTTGCCGCTCTTCACGGCGCCCTGCAGGTTATCGTCCGTGGGCATCCAGTGGGTCGTGATGTAGCTGCCGTCATTGGTGTACTCGACCAGCGCGGTGCGACCGCCATGATCCCGGTTGTTGGAAAGCCCGGTCAGCAGCATGCGTCCGGGCAGGGCGTAGTTCGTGTGCGGCCCGACCACACCGCCGCTGGTTTTGACAAAGTCCCCGATAACCTTGTGCAGTTGCGGATGCGCGGGGTCTGTGTGGATATCGAAGATAAAGATCCGGCTGGTATCCAGTCCCGAGGCCCACAGATAACGGCGATCATCCGTCAGTCCGGAATGATGTGCCTCGTTGCGGCCGCCGACGGACAGCGAATCCACGACCTTGCCGTAGTGCGCAGACGCCGGGTTGACGTCGATGGTGACCAGCTTGTCCTGCTCGTCGCCGACGCCGGGTGAGCCCAGTGTCCAGACGTAGACATAGTCCTCCTGGCCGACGATCTTGGCCATGTAGGGTGACATGCAGGTTTCGTCGGCCCATGCCGCTCGCAGCAGGATCGCCAGCAGCACAAGTATGCCCCCCAGCCATGAAACAGTGTTGAATTTCATGTGAAAGCCCTCCTCCGATGTGTGCCTGCACCTCGGGCTGCACCACGTGTCGGCGTGTTGTTATACGCAGGCTGCCTGCTGGTGCGGGCTGGGTTTTCACTGAGTATAGTAAAAAAAAACGGCGTTTCCCGGCGCTGGCGCGCGTGCCCGCGTTGAAGGCAATACGCCTGTTACCTGTCCCGACGCCTGAGCTCGAATTCCCGCGCGGTGTGCACCGGAACTCGTCATTGATCAGCCGCCAGGCTCCCCCCGCAGCGGGTGATTTGCAAGGTCCGGAAATGTCTCCAGGCATGCGGCCTGGTCCATACCCGGGCCGAAGATGTCGTCGACCTGCCTGTGGATGCCGCCACGGAATCGCCCGTGCCCGGCAAGCGCGACATTACGGGCCTGGCCGGGGTTGGGCGTCGGTCATCCCGGATACCCGCGCATGCAGGCATCACCGGTGCGCCTGGTGCGTGTGCACCCGAACTGTTTGACGATGCGGCAGGGTGGTCCCGCTGCTTCAGGTGAACACACCGACCACGGCGCCCGTCATACAGGTTGCCAGCGTACCGGCGCCAATCGAACGCATGCCGAGGGCGATGATCTCGGCACGCCGTTCCGGCACCATCGTGCCGAGACCGCCGATCATGATGCCGAGGCTGCCGAAGTTGGCGAAACCGCACAGGGCATAGGTCATGATCAGCTGGCTGCGGGTATCCAGCGCGCTATCCGGCAGGGCGGCCAGGTCCAGGTAGGCGAGAAATTCATTCAGTATGACCTTGGTGCCAAGCAGGCTGCCCCCGGTGACAGCCTGCTCCCATGGCAGGCCCATCAGCCAGGCGAGCGGTGCAAGCAGCCAGCCCAGCAGGCGCTGCAGTGTCACGGGGGTGCCACTGACATCCGGCAACAAACCGATGGCCAGGTTCGCCAGACTTACCAGTGCGATCATGACAACCAGCAGCGCAGTGATATTGATGAGCAGTTCCACGCCCTGCAGGGTCCCTTTGGTCACGGCGTCCATGCTGCTGTCGGCGCGCTGCGGCGGCACCAGTTCCCCGGCCGTGGCGCGACCGGTTGGCGGTATCAGTGCCTGGGCGATGACGATCGCGGCCGGTGCGCTGATGAGTGAAGCTACCAGCAGGTGGCCCATGGCGTCGGGTATCGCCTCGCGCAGGATGCTGGCATACAGGACCATCACCGTGCCCGCGATGGTGGCCATGCCCGTGGTCATCAGCGTGAACAGTTCGCTGCGGCTCATGTCCCTGAGGTACGGCCGGATAAACAGCGGTGCTTCCACCATGCCGACGAAGATATTGGTGATTGAGCCCAGCGCCAGCGCGCCGCCGATACCCAGTGCTTTCTGCAGTAGCCAGGAGAGTGCACGCACGACCAGCGGCAGGATGCGCCAGTAGAACAGCAGTGACGACAGGGCGCTGACCAGCAGGATCAGCGGCAGGGCGCGAAACGCCAGGATGAAGCTGGAACCCGCGCCAGTCTCCGCAAACGGCTGTTCACCGCCGGCCAGGTAACCGAACACGAAGGTGGTGCCTGCCCGGGTGGCCTGTTCGAGTGCGCGCAGCAATTCGTTGAGACTCAGGAAAACCTGCTGGAAGGGGGGCAGCCAGAGCAGCAGTGCGGCCAGGATGAACTGCAGGGCGATTCCGGTCAGCAGGGTACGCCAGGGAATGCGGGCACGGTCCTCGCTCAGTGCCCAGGCAATCGCAATGAAACCTGCGATACCGAGCACGCTTTGCAGGGCAAGCGGCATTCACGCAGCCAGCGGCAGAATGGGTGGACGGATCATCGGGCAGAGTATGTTCGACCCGGGCAGGGCAAGCAAATCCTCATAAGTATTGCTGTTATTCACACTGGCATGATTTATTTGACCCGCTGGCGCACGGAACGCTAGGCTGTTTTCTTCTCCTTTGAGTTGTCACCTTTAACTGTTGACGTATCACGTGTCACTTTTTTCGCCCCCAGGATAACTGCCGCATGCAATCGGGACCCAGGAAGATCGTTACGCCGTTTCGGCCCATTCCCCTGGACGTGCCGGAGGGGATGTCAGCGAACGAGTTCTTCAACAGTACGGAGAACCTCAACGACCTGATGCACAACAACGGACTGTTGATGAACCCGGAGAACCTGCTGCTGTATCGCAAGGCGCTGGGCCACAGTAATCTCTTCGACACCTCGATCATCTACAACACCTCCAGTTGCATCCTCAATCCGCTGGGGCGGCCGGTGCGGCGCACCCAGGTGCCGGATAACGTCAGGCATGTCTGGAACCGCATGAACCAGATCATTATCGAGTTCATGGTTGACGAGTACCCGGATCCGCAGTCGCATCTGGTTCTGGCCGGCGAGGCCAGCCTGGATGCCACCTGGCCGCTTACCTCGCCCGGGGTCCCCAGCATCCGCATGCTGCACAATCACTTCATGGTGTTCAGCAAGGCGGAATTGCATGACGCGGAACCGGCCGACCCGAAAAACCCGAACCTGACCGACGGCGGCCAGAACAGCCTGTTCGAGGCCTACATGCACGACGTGTACCGCGAGTTCTTCGACAAGGCGCTGGACCTGGAAATGCTCTGGCCGGTCGGTGAGAGCAGTTCGCGAATTGAGCTGACGGGCTACCCGCAGGGCCTGCCCAGCTGGGAAATCCAGGGCGGCGTGGCGGCGCTGGAGGAGATCCGTTTCTGGCAGGAATATGACCAGGTCCTGAAGGGCTTCATCGATTTCTACCGCACATTCTTCAGCCAGGTGTCTACCCGCAATGCACCGATACTGCCGGATGTGTATTTCCCCGCGCAGGTCGAGAGCGTGCTGCTGTTCAACAACGACTTCCTGAAGACGGCGAAGAAGGTACGCGACCGCTGCGTGGTCGATGCCGCCTACGCCAATTCAATCCGCTGGCAGCCGGCCTTCAAGCAGCTCATCTATCGCAATGACGAGGGCAGGCTGATTGTCACCATCAGCCAGAATTCCATCGGCAATGCCATTACCGAGTTGCTGGGCGTGGTGGTCGAGCGTGTGCCCGATGCGGCTGGCTATGAACGTTACGAGCCGCGGCTGATCGAGCAATTGCTGGAGATACGTCGCCGCCTGGTCGAGGCGGACCTGGGAGAGGGCATCGAGACGCCATACTGGCCTGTGGCCTGATGGCCGGCGCCAGGCCTGACTGTAGAAGCACCGCAACGGGTATCAGTATCCCGCCGGACACGCGCGGCGCGCTTTGGCGCGATGGCCTGATCTCGGCGGACAGGCCTGTTTGCCCGCTGTTCCCTGGTCACGGATCCAAAGGCTTATGTGCTACGACATCATCGGTGATATCCATGGTTGCAACCTGACCCTGCAGGCCCTGCTGGAAAAACTGGGCTATGCCAGGCGTGACGCTGTCTACCGGCATCCTGAACGGCGGGTGATCTTTCTCGGGGATTTCATCGACCGCGGGCCGCAACAGCGGGCGGTGCTGGATACCGTTCGTCCCATGCTTGCTGCAGGTACCGCGCTGGCCGTGATGGGAAATCACGAGTTCAACGCCATTGCCTGGGCCACGCCGGATGCATCCGGCAGCGGCTTTCTGCGTGCCCACTCCGGCAAGAACCTCGATCAGCACCGAGCCTTTCTGCAGGCCTTTGCAGGTTGCAGTGCGGATTATGCCGATACCATTGACTGGTTCAGGACACTGCCGCTGTGGCTGGACCTGGGTGGGCTGCGGATCATCCATGCCTGCTGGGATCAGCAGGCCATCAATCGGTTAACGGCGGTCCAGCAGGGCAGCACCCTGTTGCATGGCGCGCTGCTGGAATCAGCCTGCCATCCCGGCAGCTGGCAGTATGCGGCTATCGAAACGCTGTTGAAGGGCAAGGAGATAGCGTTGCAGCCCGGCGTCAGTTTCAGGGACAAGGATGGCACCATGCGTCAGCATATCCGGGTACGCTGGTGGGACCGCGAGGCCACAACCTACCGGGCCGCCTTCATGGGGCCGGAAAGTGCCCGCACCCATATCCCGGACGATGAGATTGCCGGTGACCACCTGGTGGATTATGCGCACAACGCCCCGCCGGTATTTCTGGGACACTACTGGATGGAGGGGACACCGGCTCCGCTGGCGGAGAATATCGCCTGTCTGGATTACAGCGTGGCAAAGCCGGGCGGCAAGCTGGTGGCGTATCGCTGGGACGGCGAGCGCCGGCTTTTGCGGCAGTCCTTTGTCAGCGTCGGGCGCCTCGAAGGTGGCGCTTGCTGATTACCGGGCTCTGGCTGTTTATTTTTCCGTCATGCCGGCGCCGGCTGCATGGGATGCCCGGCGGTGGTCCGCTGGGTGAGCGCAGTGACCAATCCGGTAGCCGCCTGTCCTGCTGGATTCAGGCTCTGCACCGACAATTGCGCCTGCATTGCTCAAGCGCCTGCCGGGACCGGGCCAGTCAGTTAACCGGTTCCCGGTTTCCGCTCCTCGCTGCAGGCGCAGGCTCCGGCCGGAATGACGACTTGATCCGGGATGCCCTGGAGAACCGGGTTAGTCATCGTCGTCGTCTTCAACCCAGTCAGCATCGCTGTCATCCTCGGCCGGGATGTCGTTGAATGCGTCTTCATTTGAGGCGGGTGTTTTGCTGCTGCGGTTGAGGATGCTGCGAATCCCGGCCCCACGGTCCCTGAATCCGCGACGTGCCTTTTTATAGGCTTCATCGAGTTCCTGGATATTGGCCGCTTCATCGGGCTTGAGTTCGCGCAGCTTGGGTTCCACCACATCCCGTGAATATTCCAGGATCATGTTGCGGGAGAGGTTGAACAGGTAGAGTGTCTTGTGGTTGCCGGTATCCAGACGATCGTCACGAATGACCGGGCTGCTGCGGTCGCCTGCCTGGAGGTAACCGTACCACACCGGGGAGTTTTTCTTTGCGGTTCTAGCCATGGTCTGTCGATCCTGAATGCGCTGGTTCAAATGATTTCGAATAACACACCGGAATAACGGCGATTTTTTCGAATTCTATTCAGGTTTTGCATTTTGTCCAGAGTAAATTACATGCCGCGGTGTCCCGGAAGTTTGTCTTTATAAATCAGCCCGGCACGGCCTATAATACGCGGCTCAATCAAGACCTGTTTATGGTGGCTTGTACCGGTCCCCCCGCGACGATAAGCTGTGAACCCCGTCAGGCCCGGAAGGGAGCAGCGGCAGCAGTGGACTCGGGCGCCGGGGTGTGGCTGGTGCAGGTCACCTCCATTCCTCCGCCTGCGCACGGCAAGATACACAGATTTATAACAAGGCATGGTTTATCGATGAGTTATCAGGTCCTGGCCCGCAAGTGGCGCCCCCGCGATTTCACGGAACTGGTCGGGCAGGAGCACGTGCAGCGGGCGCTGGTGAACGCCCTCGATAACGACCGCCTGCACCACGCCTACCTGTTTACCGGCACCCGCGGTGTCGGCAAGACCACCATTGCGCGCATCCTGGCCAAGTCGCTGAATTGTGAAACCGGCGTTACGTCGACGCCCTGTGGCAAGTGCAGCGCCTGCGAGGAAATCAATGCCGGCCGTTTCATCGATCTGCTGGAGGTGGATGCGGCCTCGCGCACCAAGGTCGAGGATACCCGCGAGTTGCTGGAGAACGTGCAGTACGCACCCACCCGCGGCCGCTACAAGGTGTACCTGATCGACGAGGTGCACATGCTCTCCGGGCACAGTTTCAACGCCCTGCTGAAGACACTTGAGGAGCCGCCGCCGCACGTCAAATTTCTGCTCGCGACCACGGACCCGCAAAAGCTGCCGGTCACCGTCCTGTCGCGCTGCCTGCAGTTCAACCTCAAGAGCCTGAACCTGCAGCAGATCACCGGCCAGCTGGAAAAAATCCTGCAGCAGGAGGTGATCGAGGCGGAACCCGGCGCGGTACGCCAGCTTGCCCTTGCTGCCAACGGCAGCATGCGTGATGCACTCAGCCTGCTCGACCAGGCCATTGCCTTCGGCGGCGGGGGGCTGCTGGAGGCCGAGGTGCGCAGCATGCTCGGAACCATCGATCGCGACGTGGTTTATCGGCTGCTGGATGCGCTGGCCACAGGGGACGCCGCCCGGGCGCTCGCGGAAGTCAGCGCGGCGGACGAGTTTGCCCCGGATTATGCCGCGTTGCTGGCCGATACGATTTCAGTGCTGCAGCGGGTTGCACTGGCACAGACCCTGCCGGATGCCATTGACGATTCTTTTGGAGACCGCGAAGCGGTGCTGGCGCTGGCCGCCAGGCTGCCCGCCGAGGACGTGCAGCTGTATTACCAGATCGCGCTGATCGGGCGGCGTGACCTGTCGCTGTCACCGGAACCCCGTGGCGGTTTTGAAATGGTGCTGCTGCGCATGCTGGCGTTTCGCCCTGCGCCAGCCGACCGGTCCGATTCCCCGGTCGCCACTGCAGCTGCGGCAGCACCGGTGCCCGCGTCAGCTGCCCGCTCCGCCCCGGTGGCCGCCGGGAAGGCCGACGCGACGGCGAATGTTGCACCGCCGGCCCCTCCCGCCAGTGCAGATGCGGCAACCTGGGCCGGTATCGTGGACGCCCTGTCCGTCAAGGGCATGGTCCGGGAAATGGCACTGAATTGTGCCTATCACGGTATTCAGGACGATGTCGTCAGGCTGTCCGTGGACCCCGCCCACAAGCACCTGCTGAGCCCGGCGCGGACCGCCCAGCTGGAGCAGGCGCTGGTCGCGCACTACCAGCGCCCGGTGCAACTGAAGATTGCAAATGAAGGACCGCTGGCGAAAGAGACGCCGGCACTGAGACGTACCCGCGAGCAGGAAGCGCGCCAGCAGCAGGCTGTCGCGTCGATCGAGAATGATGCCAACGTCAAGGCGATTACGGATGCCTTTGGCGGCGCCGTCAGTACGGATTCAATCCGGCCGCGGGAGACGTGAGGCAAGCAGTATTCTGATGAGTCGAGGTGAGTAATATGAAAGGTGGACTAGGTAACCTGATGAAGCAGGCCCAGCAGATGCAGGCCGACATGCAGAAGGCCCAGGAAGAGCTGGCCAGCATGGAAGTCACCGGACAGTCCGGTGGCGGACTGGTGAAAATCACCATGACCGGCAAGCACGAAGTGCGCCGTGTGGTGATCGACGACACCCTGCTGGCGGATGACAAGGACATGCTCGAGGACCTGGTTGCCGCGGCCATCAACGATGCTGTGCACAAGGTGGAATCCACAACACAGGAACGCATGGCCGGCCTGACCAGCGGCATCAACCTGCCCCCGGGCATGAAGCTGCCGTTCTGAACGGATGGCAACGTCCCGCCTGATCGGACAGCTGGTAGAGAGCCTGCGCTGCCTTCCCGGGGTGGGCCCCAAATCGGCGCAGCGCATGGCTTTCCAGTTGCTCGAACATAACCGCGAGGGCGGGCGGCAACTGGCTGCTGCCCTGACGCAGGCCATGGAGCGGGTGGGAAACTGCAGCGCCTGCAGGACGCTGAGCGAGGACCCGGTGTGCAGCCTGTGCGCCAGTGAACGCCGCGACCGTAGCCAGCTGTGCATTGTCGAGACGCCCGCTGATGTTCAGGCACTGGAACAGGCCACGGGATATCAGGGGCTGTACTTCGTACTGATGGGCCACCTGTCGCCGCTGGACGGCATCGGTCCCGAGGCGCTGGGGCTCGATCTGCTGGAGGCGCGGCTGGCCTCGGGTGAAGTCAAGGAGCTGATCCTGGCGACGAACCCCACGGTGGAGGGTGAGGCCACGGCGCATTTCATTTCTGAAATGGCGCGTGCCCGCGCTGTTCGGGCCACGCGGATCGCCCATGGTGTGCCGATGGGCGGTGAACTCGAATATATCGACGGCGGCACCCTGTCACAGGCATTCTCGGGGAGGCTGGATGTCTGAAGCGGGTTGCCTGGCAGCCGGATGTGCCATTCGGTGCGGTGAATCAATTTCGAGAAGGGGGTAACAAATGCCTGACTGTCTGTTTTGCAAGATGGTGGCCGGCGAGATCAAGCCGGACGTGATATATGAGGATGACGAGGTGCTGGCGTTTCGGGACCTGAACCCGCAGGCCCCGCTGCATGTGCTGGTGATACCCAAGGCGCACATCGCGACCACCAACGACCTGGATGACAATAATGCCGTGGTGATCGGCAAACTCTACCTCGCCGCGCAGCAGATTGCAGCGGACGCGGAGGTTGCCGAACCGGGCTACCGCATGGTGATGAACTGCAATCCCGCGGCCGGACAATCGGTTTACCACATCCACCTGCACCTGCTCGGTGGCCGCTCCATGGGGTGGCCGCCCGGTTAGGCAGGCAGCAGGCGCCGGTAGCTTTCCATTCTGCGCGTGCTGATTTCGCCTGCGGCGAGTGCCGCGAGCACGGCGCAGCCGGGCTCGGAGACATGCCGGCAGTCGTTGAACCGGCAGAGTCCCAGGTAAGGGGTGAATTCCCGAAAACCGCTGCCGAGCTCGGCGGCACTGACTTCCCCGAGCCGGAAATCCCGCACCCCGGGAGAATCGATCAGGCGGCCGCCGCAGGGCAGGTGGTAGAGCGTGGTCGCGGTCGTGGTATGTCGCCCCAGTCCCGATGCCGTGGACAGCCTGCCGACGGTAATGTCGCGGTCCGGCAGCAGGCGCTTGATGAGCGAGGATTTGCCGACGCCCGATTGACCGACGAGGATGCTGGTCTTTCCGGCCAGGCAGGCAGCGAATGCCTCGATACCGGTATTCTGCAGCGCGCTGGTAAACAGCACGGGGTAGCCCAGCGCGGTGAAATCGGCCAGTTGTGCCTCGATGTCAGTGCGTGCCTGCGGCGTGAGCAGGTCAGACTTGTTGATCACGATCAGGGCCCGGGTATGCGCCAGTTCTGCTGCGACGGTGTACTTGTCCAGCAGGAAACAGTCCAGCGCCGGTTCCTGTGCCGCCTCGATAACCAGCTGGTCGATATTCGCGACCAGCGGGCGCATGTTGTTGCCGCTGTCGGCGCGATTCAGCACTGTGCGTCGTGGCGCAATCCGCTCCACGACGCCTTCCTGGCTGCCTGTCGGCAGCCATTCCACCGCGTCACCGCAGACGATCTGTTCCAGCCCGCGGCGTGCGACACAGCGCACCAGGTTGCCCGCACTGTCCTCGACCAGTGTTTGCCTGCCGTAGTTGACGATAACCACACCGTGACGCACCGAACCTGCGTCGTCCCCGTGTCCTGTTGCTGTGGCGGCTTGTCGTGGCGGGTCTGGCTGCGCTGGCATGCCGGAACGTGCTTATTCGGGGGCGGGCAGCAGGGCGTCGATTTTCGCGGCGCAGATAAAATCGTTTTCGGACAGGCCGCCGACGCTGTGGGTGCTGTAGCGGACAATACAGCGGTTGTAGCCGACCTCGATGTCCGGATGGTGGTCTTCCGCGTGGGCGATCCAGGCCAGTGCATTGACGAAGGCCATGGTCTGGTAATAGTTTTCGAACCTGAAGGTGCGGCTGATGTTCCCGCCGCTATCGTCGCTGGCCCAGTCTGCATGCAGCGCCTGCAGCAGTGCCTGCACCCGGGCCGCTGCGAGGGCAGGGGTGCCGCCGGCGATCGGCTGGCAGTGTCTGCGGGACAGGTCGCCGGCGGTCATGACGTTACTTGAACTTGTAGTAGGTCGTGTTCAGGTAGTTAACAACGTCGTCTACATCCTCTTCGAACCATTTCAGTCCCTGCGACAGTTCACAGCGCTGCACCTGCTTCTTGAGGCCGGCCAGGCTGGTCACCCGACGATCCTGGCGGGTATAGACACTATCATCGTGGCAGCTTGTGCAGTGTTCCTGGTGCAGTTCTGCGCCGTTGTCCGCAACAGCGGCTGCCGGCAGCACGCCTGCTGCAAGCAGGCAGGTCGTGGTGAGTATCATGAGTCGCTTGTGCATGTTCAACCTCCGGTTGATGAGAGCTCCATGTTACCGGATATGTGCGCGATGCGCACCGGTGCCGGCGGATGTGAATCGTGAAAGGACGAGTACAGCGGATCGGGGGTCAGCGTGCTGGCATTTTCGCGATACATCTTGACCAGGGCGTGGATCAGGTCCGCGCCGCTGGACTGCTGCACGGCGTAGGCATCGGCCTCGAACTCGTGCTTACGGGACAGGCGCGCCAGCAGTGGCTGCAGGAACACAGTGAATACCGGCAACACCAGCATGAACAGCAGCAGCGCCATGCCGGAGGAGGGCTGGCTGACCCCCAGGCCATTGTAGAACCAGGGCTCCGCCGCGAGCCAGCCAAGCAGGGCCAGTGCCGCGAAACTGAGGAGCATGGTTGACAGCAGTCGCTTCTGGATATGCTTGAGACGGAAGTGCCCGAGTTCATGCGCAAGCACTGCCTCGATTTCCTGCGGTTCCAGCGACTCCAGCAGGGTATCGAAGAAGACGATGCGCTTGTTGCTGCCGAAGCCCGTGAAGTAGGCGTTGCCGTGCCCCGAGCGTTTGGAGCCGTCCATGACGAAGATTCCCTTGCTGTGGAAGCCGCACTTGTCCATCAGCGCCTGGATCCGCTGTTTCAGGGACTCGTTTTCGAGCGGTGTAAACTTG
>JASFOC010000027.1:0-11694 GCA_050116715.1 Gammaproteobacteria bacterium | reverse complement strand
CCAGCCCTCGCCAAGCAGCTTGCCGGCCTCGACTTCACCGATCTCGTGCAGCAGCGCAGAGTGCAATTCGGTATCTGTCATCTCCTCCAGGGAGCGCTCGGCGGCGTTGTCGAAATCATAGCAGCGAATGGCGTTGCGCATGGCGTTCGCCGGTTTGTTCCAGCGCCATTCCTCGATTTTCTCCCAGAGCATACGGCGCAGCGATTCACGCCGGATGTAGATGGTGCGTTCCCTGGACATTGCCGGCGGCGCGGCCAGATCACGGGCGTATTCCCTGCCGGTGACGATCAGGGTGTAGCCGTCGTGTTGCTCGCGGCGTTCCAGTGCGGCAAAAAAGAATACCGGCTTCATGTTCCTGCCGTAGCCGCTGCTGTAGGCAAAGCCGTGGTCATTCAGGCTGGCATTGATAGCAGGCGTGTCAAACGGGTCATGCCGGCTGCCCGGGACAGGTACCGTTTCCATGGGCTTGTCCTCCAGCGTTTCCCAGTGCGCTTCGCGCTGCGTCAGCCAGTCCGAGAGATCCTGCTGGGGCAGGGGCATGCTGAAGGGGAGGTTGTTCTCCCAGCGATAGTACTCGCGCATCTTCAGCAGGTAGACGCACAGGGTGTAATCACCCGCATGCCGGGCATCGGAAATGTTGCAGTTGGTGCGAATTGCCTCGAAGGTTGGCTGCAGAATCCCGAGATCGGGGGAAGCTGCGGGTGCGATTTGCCTGTCACTTTCGGTCATGCTGAATACCTTAGTGAATTCCTAGGTTTTTATATGCTAGCATGTGTGCCAGCAGGTCGCTACAGCGTCTGCTGGCAGCAGGTTTTTATGTGCGTTTGAACAGGAGTCGGGTGTGAGAGTCAAAAGCAAGTGGAACGACAAGGGCCGCGAACGCAGTATGGCGGAGATTGGTGGCGCGGCGGCGTTTATTCTCTGGCGCATTGCGCAGCAGGGTTTGCTAAACCTCGAGAACGAGGGATTCCAGACGGATACCCGGTCACAGCGGCTGGACGTCATGAGTGAATTCGTGGCTTTCCTGGTGCACCTTGCCGACCGTCTCAAGGCCGGGCAACTGGAACTGGATGAACGCACCGAGTTCATCACCTCGCTGGCGCGGCACCTTGCCGACAACATGCAGGAAAATCGCACCGAGGCACAGGGCAGGGGCGACTATCGCAAGGCGTTGATCAACCTGCTGAACGAGCGCGCAGCCGACTATGCCGAATTCTCGATGCCCGACGGTGAACCGGGTTATGCCATGCGACGCTACTTCGGTGAAAATGTGCGTGCGGTCATGGGCGAGAAGGACAACCAGTGGATTACCGACCAGGTAATGGATGTCGAGGTGCCCGAGGCCCTGCCGCCACTGAAGAAGGCCTTGCGGGAGTTGTTCTCGGTCGAGCAACAGGCATGAAAAAGGCGGGCCCCGGCCCGCCTTTCGCATCTATCAGGAACCTGAACGGTTTACTTGGCCCAGTTCGAGAAGTTGTCCATGTTATGTTCCTTGCCGTCCTCGTAGCCAGCAGAGTAGGCCTCGGTAACACGCTGCTCCTCACGCTCCGGGTTGAGCAGGTATCCGCCTTGCCAGCCCTGCACATATTCCGGGTCGACACCCATCTCTTCCATCTTGGTGACTGCGTCGTAGTATTCCTGGTTCATCTTTCCTCTCCTCGTGCTGTATTGAGTTCAGTGTGTTTAACCGGTTGCCAAAGCGCCATCGCGCTGTTGTGCAAAAATTCAGTGGCAGTGTGTTCCCGAAGCGAAGCCTGCCGGGTTAGCGCCTTTGTCCAGCGCCTTGCTTGGCTGCCTGGTGCTGCTATCGTCTCCGGCATGCATGAACATTTGCTAGTTCCTTGTTTCGATTGGGGTTACTACCGGGAAGCGCAGTATACAGGAGGGCCATTTACCCCCGTATATCCCGATGGGGAGAGTGAAAACCACGCCTGCAGTGTTGATGTATCCATATGAAAATCGGACATATTCTCTCTTTAGGGGTATTCGCCCTGGCAGTGGTCGCAGCTAGCATAGGCGACCACATACAGTTACAGGCCCGCTGCGCGGGCCAGTCGGCAGCCGGAACAAGACTATGACGGAAAATGTACTCAATGACGCCAATTTCAGCAGCGGTGTGGCTGCGTTCGAGGAAAAGAACTTCGCACAGGCCATGCAATTCCTGTATCCCATCGCCGAGGCGGGCAACCCCGATGCCCAGCACCGGGTAGCTATCATGTACCAGAACGGCCTCGGTATGGTGCGCAATGAGGAGCGGGCTTTCAGCATGATGAAGGCGGCGGCGGAGCAGGGTTACCCGATTGCCCAGCACGGTCTCGGTTTTATGTACCTCGAGGGTGATTGCGTCGAACAGGACAGTGCCGAGGCCGCGAAATGGTTTCGCAAGGCTGCTGATAAAGGTCTCGCGGGATCGCTCACGACACTGGCGCTGATGTATGAACAGGGTAACGGTGTCGAGAAGGACCCCGAGGAAGCCCGCCGACTCTATGCCGAAGCCGGCTTCTAGTTCCGGGTCCCGGGAAGCCCCGTTGGCTGTTCCCGGGTGCTGAGTATGGAACTGACTCCGGAAGACGCCCTGCGTATCAATGTGCTGCTTGCCGGTGCACCGGAGGCGGTGCGTATCGATGAATCCAGCATGACCCTGTACGCGCTTTCCGACAGGGGTGAGGCGAAGGTCAGGCTCAACCCCAACTGTCGCGATGAAGGCTACCTGCGCAAGGTGCGTGAAACGCTATCCAGCCAGGTCCTGGGCTCCCCCGGCGGTTACCCGGTATACCTGAAGCGCTGGACCCGCATGGGGCAGGCGCGCGACGAAATCCTGGAGTCGCTGTTACTGCTTGGGGAGCCGGAAGCGGTGGTTGCCGTCGTCAATGCCGGCGGCATTACCAACGAGCTTGCCCGGCGTGCCTGGTGGGTGCAGCAGTCGGCCGAGAATGCCCGCTGCATGCTGCGTCAGGCAGCTGTCGTCGAGGGTGACATGGGGCCGAAACTGGCCGAGTTCCTGATCGAATTCCTGCCTTTCGAGGAAGAGGCGCGCGACCAGATCAATTCGGTGCGACTGGTGCTGCAGGGGGACCTGATCAGTCACGGGGAAAAGACCAGGCTCTGGGAAAAAGGCCGGCACAAGAACGCCTATTACGTCGGTTTCCTGCATGCACTGCCGGATGCGCTGCCGCAGGCACGGCCGGCGCATCCGCTGCGGGAAAGCCTCCAGCCCCGGCTCGCGGGGCTGCTGGAGGCCGGCAATCCGTTTGCGCTGCAGCTGTTCCGGTTGCTGGGGGCTGCCGGCCAGGCATGGTTGGCAAGTGTTCAGACGGTACTTGATAAACCGTCCAACCAGGATGTTGTGGTCGAGTTGCTGCAGGCCATCGCTGCCTATTCGGCGCACCTGCCGATTGCAGGGACTTGCCTCACCGAAATGGATACAATTGCCGCGCTGGCTGACGCACTGCTGGATGGGGATGAAGCCGTCGGCACCGAGGTGGCCAGACAGCTGGCAGCGTTGCTGCTGGCAGTACCCGAGGCCAGGTCCCAGGTGCGTGCCATGCTGATGCTTGCCATGGTGAACGAGCCGTTAGTGAACCCGGTATTTTCCAGGACCGATGCCATTGGAACCGTGATGCGCAAGAAATTGCGCCCGGTATCCGGGCCGATCCAGGAACAGATTGATTTGCTAAGGGGCTAGCGCCTGTTAACAGGGGGAGATATGAGTCATATTCGCATGTACTGCACAGAGTATTGTCCATACTGCGTGCGTGCCGAGATGCTGCTGAAATCCAGGGGCGTAGAGATACGCAAGATATTTATCGATCCCCTTGCAGACGGCTTCAGAGAGCTGTTCGAATTGACCGGGCGCAGGACGGTGCCGCAAATCTTTATCGGAAACCATCACGTGGGTGGCTATGATGATCTGTCGGCAATGGATGCCCGGGGCGACCTTGCTGCTTTGCTGGGAACCAGCTGATACAAGGCAGCAACAACGGAAACAGATTGCATGGACTATTTCCCCCTATTCCTGAAGGTGGCAGACAGACCCTGCCTCGTGGTTGGAGGCGGCAAGGTTGCTGCGCGAAAAATCCAGCTGTTGCGGCGTGCCGGTGCACTGGTCACCGTGGTCTCTCCGCGCAGCTGTGACGAGGTGTTGGCCTATGTCAATGCCGGCAGCGTGACCTACGTACATCGCGATTTCCAGGACGAGGACCTGGAGGGGATGGTCCTGGTAATAGCGGCGACCGGTAACAAGGCTGTCAACCGTCATGTGGCGGAACTGGCTGATCGGCAGCGGATCCCGGTGAATGTCGTGGACAACCCGCAATCGGGCAGCTTCATCGTGCCTTCCATGGTGGATCGCTCGCCGGTTCAGGTTGCGGTAACAACCGGAGGGTCATCGCCTGTACTGGCCCGCCTGCTGCGCGCGCGTCTGGAAAGCTTCATCCCGGCAGCCTATGGACGGCTGGCCAGGCTTGTCGATGACTACCGGCAGAGCGTTAAGACACGTTTCTCCAACCCGGCGCAACGGCGTTATTTCTGGGAAAACGTGCTGCAGGGGCGCGTCGCGGAACTGTTATTCGCGGGCCAGGAAGACAAGGCGCGCCTTGCCCTGGAGCAGGCAATTGATGATGCCGACACCAGCTTCGAGTCACCCGGCGAGGTTTACCTGGTCGGTGCGGGACCGGGTGATCCGGACCTGATAACGTTTCGCGCACTGCGCCTGATGCAGCAGGCCGATGTGGTGGTCTATGACCGGCTGGTGTCGCAGCCGATCCTGGACATGGTGCGGCGTGACGCGGAAATGATCTATGCCGGCAAGGCCAGGGATCAGCACACCCTGTCCCAGGAGAGCATCAACCAGCTGCTGGTCCGGCTGGCAAAGGAAGGCAAGCGGGTGTTGCGCCTGAAGGGCGGGGATCCCTTTATCTTCGGGCGCGGTGGTGAGGAAATCGAAACGCTGGCGGAGCAGGGCATCCCGTTCCAGGTCGTCCCCGGCATCACGGCGGCATCGGGGTGCGCATCCTATGCCGGCATTCCCCTGACCCATCGCGACTATGCCCAGTCCTGTGTTTTCGTGACCGGCCATCTCAAGGATGGCAGTGTCGACCTGGACTGGGAAACGCTGGCAAAGCCTGCCCAGACCATTGTGTTCTACATGGGATTGCACAGCATTCCGGTGCTGAGCCGGGAATTGATCGCGCACGGGTTGCCAGCTGATACGCCTGTGGCGCTGGTGCAGCAGGGTACGACGCAGGACCAGCGGGTCTATATCGAGTCTCTTGAGTCGCTGCCGGCGCTGGCCGCCAGCGGGGTCCTCAGGCCCCCGACGATCATCATCGTCGGCCAGGTCGTCAGCCTGCATGACAAGCTAAGCTGGTTCGGCCTGGAAAAGTAGCTTTCCCTTCCCGCCGGAACACCTGTGCCGGCTGATTCCTGACGTCCATGTAGGACATTTCCGATTGTCCCGGTAACACCGGGGTGTTAGCCTCAGCGTCACTTGGGGGGCGTTGTTGCCCGGCTATAACCGGCTCAAAAAGGAGGAGGCGGGATGATAAATACCATGCTGGTGGATGATCATGACCTGGTGCGGTCCGGGATTCGCAGGTTGCTCGAGGATGTGCATGACATCAGGGTTGCGGCGGAAGCGCAGAATGGCGAACAGGCAATCCGGATGGTTCGCAGGCAAGCGCCCGACGTTATCCTGATGGATGTCAGTATGCCAGGGATCGGTGGGCTGGAAGCGACACGCAAGATTATCCGCTCAATGCCAGACATGAAAATTATCGTTGTTTCCATCCATGATGATGACCCCTTCCCGGCGCGCCTGCTGGAGGCCGGTGCGTCGGGTTATATCACGAAAGGATGCAGCGTCGACGAAATCGTCACTGCCATCCGCGCGGTTTTTCGGGGGCAGCAATACCTGTCTCCCTGCATCGCCCAGAAACTTGCATTGTCATTTGTTCATAACCGGGACAAGTCACCGTTTGAAGAACTGACCCAGCGCGAGACGCAGGTCATGCTGATGGTTGTCAACGGCGAGACGAATAAACAGATTTCCGAGCAGCTGTGCCTCAGTCCAAAGACCACCAGTACCTACCGCTACCGGCTGTTCGAAAAGCTGGGCGTAGAGAATGATGTCGAACTGACGCGTTTCGCGATTCGCCATGGTCTCATCAAGGAAAATATGCCTGCTGGAAATCCGGTCATTCTGTGAGCCCGGGGCCCCCCGCCGGGTGACAGTTTGTCTGCTGCTGCCGGCCGTCCATCAGACAAAGTGAGACCCGTATCAGAATATCGGATTTTGCCACTGGCCAGACAGGCCCCGGCATGCTTTCCTGAGAGGGAATCCCGTTCCCTGACGGATGGCCCGGGAGGGCATGATGGCCACTACACGGAGTCGCGCACCGGAGTTTCCTGCCGGTTTTGTCTGGTTTAACGTCGATTCCCCGGTCAGCCTTACGGAGCAACTGGGCCGGGTGGTACTGCTCAACTTCTGTGCCTTCTCCTCCGTGGCGTGCCGGCAATTACTGGCAGACCTCGATTACATTGGCAACAGGTACCGCAGGGACCTGGTGATACTGGGGATTCACTCCCCCCGGTATCCGGGTGAGGCGGGGGTAGTGCATCTTCGCCAGAGTATCAACAAATACCGTGTGACATACCCGATGGCTCATGATGCGGAGCTGAAGCTGTGGCATGCCTATGGCATAAAAAATCGGCCAACCCAGGTTCTCATCGACAGGGATGGTTATATTGTCGGATCATTGTCGGGTGGCGGGAAGCGGGAACGTCTCGACCAGGTAATTCGCTACCAGTGCGGCAAGCGCAGCCGGATTCCACCACGTGTCGTACGGCCCTCCCCGGCAAGGCAGGCGCCGGCTACAACCGGTCCACTGTGCTTCCCCGGCAGGCTTCTAGTTTCCGGTAGCAAGCTGTTCATTGCCGATAGTGGCAATAATCGTATCCTCGTGGTGTCGCGAAGCGGTGTTGTACTGCGCCAGTACGGCAGCGAAAGTGAGGGCTTGTTTGACGGCAAGGGCGAGTCCGCGGCATTCAATAATCCCCAGGGCATGGTGCTTGTCGATGACTTTCTCTATGTGGCCGATTCCGGCAACCACGCGATCAGGCGTATCAATGTCCGTACGGATGACGTGGATACGATTGCAGGCAACGGCAGGGTCGGTATTGCTGCTCCCCGGGTGCCGGTAACACCGGCCGCCTGCAGCCTCAATTCTCCACTGGACCTGTCAATGAAAGATGGTGCGCTGTACATCGCCATGGCGGGGGCTCACCAGATCTGGCGTCTGTCACTGGTTGCCAACAGGATCGAGGTGTTTTCAGGCAATGGTGTTGCCGGACTTGTCGACGGGCCGTCCGGCAGGGCCGCCTTTGCCCAACCCAGTGGTCTTGTGATAGTGGGGCAACAATTATTTGTAGTGGATGCGGATGCGGGCGCAATACGCACAGTTGACCTGGTAACGGGTGCCGTTACAACGCTGGTGGGCAGCAGCCTGTTCGGTTTCGGCAACCGGGATGGTACCGGCAAGGCGGCATTGCTGCAGTACCCGCAGGATATCACGGCGGATCCACGGCGCCGGATGCTCTGGGTTGCAGATGCCTATAACAACAAGATCAGAAGGGTAGGGCTTGATACCCGCTATATATCGAGTCCTGTGGTTGATCGTGGCTTGAATGAGCCGGGTGGTCTGGCGTTTGAAGACGATTCCCTTTACATTGCCAACACCAATGCACATGAAATACTGTGCATCAACCCAGATGACGGCCATGCCACCACCCTGAATGTTAGAGAAGAGACTGTTGAAGTTTGACCCGGACTGCAGGAACTGTGCCCGCCTAGCAGGATTTCTCGACCAGACGTCCACAAAATATCCCGATTACCATGCGCGACCGGTTCCCGCTTTCGGTGACAGTGGTGCACGTCTGTTGATCGTTGGCCTGGCGCCGGGCATGCACGGTGCAAATGCCACGGGGCGGCCGTTTACCGGCGACTATGCCGGGATATTGCTATATCAAACCCTGTTTGACTTCGGGTTCAGCAATCACCCGGCGTCCGTTTCCCGCGATGACGGGTTGCGACTGACCGGGTGCAGGATTACCAACGCGGTCAAATGCCTTCCGCCGCAGAACAAACCACAGCTGCAGGAAATCAGGAACTGCAACCATTATCTGCATGCGGAGATAGCCGCCTTGCCGCAACCCGGTGTGATTATTGCGCTTGGCAAGATTGCCCACGATGCCGTGTTGCGGGCGCTGGATTTACGGCTCTCGGCTTACCCTTTTGCGCATGCGCAGTTGCATCGGCTCCCGGACGCTCCGCTGCTCATCGACTCCTATCATTGCAGTCGCTACAACACCCAGACCCGGCGCCTCACTCAGGAAATGTTTGCAGAGGTTTTCCGGTTGGCAAGATCAGCCCTGACCGCAGGTAATCCAGAGGGTGCTTTGCAGGGCGGTGAGTGATGCCGGGCAGGACCTTTGACCACAAGGCGTTTCTGAAGACGCTCACAACACGCCCCGGTGTCTATCGAATGCTCGACCCTACCGGTAACGTGCTGTATGTCGGCAAGGCCGGCGACCTCAAGAAACGCGTATCCAGCTATTTCAGAAAGAGCGGGCTCAGTGTAAAGACCAGGGCGCTGATGGCGCAGGTCGCCGATATCCAGGTTGCCGTTACGCATACCGAGGCAGAAGCCCTGCTGCTTGAGAGCAATCTGATCAAGCAGCTGCGACCCCGCTATAATGTGCTGCTGCGCGATGACAAGAGCTATCCCTACATCTATCTGTCAACCGAACAGGAATTTCCGCGACTAGCACTGCACCGCGGCGCACGACGCGGCAAGGGGCGCTACTTCGGCCCCTATCCCGGGGCAGGCGCGGTGCGCGATAGTCTGCACCTGCTGCAGAAACTGTTCCGGGTGCGGCAGTGCGAAGACAGTTTCTTCAGCAACCGCAGCCGGCCCTGCCTGCAATACCAGATCAAGCGCTGCACCGCACCCTGTACAGGCTTCATCGACGTGGCGTCCTATGCTGCGGACGTGAAACGCACAGCGCTGTTTCTGGAGGGCAAGAGCAGCGAGGTTATCGATGATCTCGTCACGTCGATGCAGCAGGCGGCTCAGCAACAGGCATACGAGCGTGCCGCGGAATACCGGGACCTGATAGCCAGCCTGCATCACGTGCAGGAGAAGCAGTACATCAGTACCGGTCGCGGCGATCTCGATATCCTGGCCTGTTTGACAGAAAAGGGCAGTGCCTGTGTGCAGGTGTTCTTCGTCAGGGGGGGGCGCAACCTGGGAAATGCGGTGTTTTATCCGCGCATACCCATGGAATCAGACAGTGCAGAGGTCCTGTCGGCGTTTATCCCGCAGTATTATCTGGGCAAGGCCATACCCGCAGAGCTGCTGGTCAGCCATGCGCCAGCCGATGCCGGACTGATCGAGGAGGTACTCGGCAACCAGGCGGGCCACCGGGTCGCGATACGCGACAGGCTGCGCGGTGATCGTGCCCGCTGGATGCAGATGGCGCTGAATAATGCCGTGCATGCACTGCATACCTATCTGAATACGCGCAAGGGGTTTGCCGGGCGTGTGCGCGCCCTGGCGCAGGAATTGTCGCTGGATGACCTGCCGCAACGCATTGAGTGTTTTGACATCAGTCATACGCGTGGCGAGTCTGCTGTGGCGTCCTGCGTTGTGTTCGGCATTGAAGGGCCGCTAAAATCAGATTACCGGCGTTTCAATATCAAGGGTATCGAGCCCGGCGATGACTATGCCGCCATGGAGCAGGCGTTGACCCGGCGCTATACTCGCCTGCAGCGGGGCGAAGGCAGTTTGCCCGACCTGTTGTTGATTGACGGCGGCAAGGGGCAGATTGCGACGGCCAGCCGGGCGCTGGAGGAACTGCAGGTTACCGATGTCCAGATTGTGGGTGTCTCGAAGGGCCCGGGCCGCAAACCGGGGCTGGAAACCCTGCACCTGCAAGGCCGGCAGAAAGTCCTGCACCTGGCGGCAGACTCACCGGCGCTGCACCTGATCCAGCAAGTCAGGGATGAAGCACACCGGTTTGCCATTACCGGGCACAGACAGCGGCGGGCCCGCTCCAGAAATACCTCGCCGCTGGAGCAGATCCCCGGAATTGGCCCGCGGCGACGCCAGCAATTGCTGCAGCAACTGGGCGGTATGAAAGAGGTATCCCGGGCCGGCGTCGAGGACCTGTCCCGGATCAAGGGAATTAACCGGACGCTGGCGCAGCAGATCTATGATGCATTTCACGGGGACTAGGAAAAACAACAATGATCTGGACGATTCCAAATATATTGACGCTGTTGCGTATTATCCTGATACCTGTGCTGGTGCTGGTGTTTTATTCTCCGCTGGAATGGTCCTACCAGGTCAGTGCAGCGATATTCGGGCTGGCGGCGCTGACCGACTGGCTGGACGGTTACCTTGCCCGGCGGCTGCAGCAGCTTTCCGTATTCGGTGCTTTCCTGGACCCTGTGGCCGACAAGCTGATGGTAACCGTCGCACTGGTGCTGCTGGTGCAGGATAACCCCAGTCCGCTGTTTGCCGTCCCGGCGGCAGTCATTGTGGGACGGGAAATCGCCATTTCGGCGCTGCGGGAATGGATGTCTGAAATCGGGGAGCGTACCAAGGTTGCCGTCTCCATAATCGGCAAGATCAAGACAACTATCCAGATGGTTGCGATACTGCTGCTGCTGTACAAGATGCCGCTGGGGCCGTTTCCTGCGCATGATGTGGGGATTATCCTGCTGTATGTCGCCGCGATCCTGACATTGTGGTCGATGCTGGTTTACCTGCGGGCTGCCTGGCCGATTCTGGCCGGGAGTGCTTGACAGCAAGCGGTCAAACGATACAATTACGCGTTCGCAAATGCGGGAATAGCTCAGTTGGTAGAGCACAACCTTGCCAAGGTTGGGGTCGCGAGTTCGAATCTCGTTTCCCGCTCCAATTATTTCCTGTCAGGGCCCCGGTCGATGCCGGGGTTCTTGCGCCCGGGGCAGTGCCCGCGCTCATTGGCTGAGTGGCAGAGTGGTTATGCAGCGGCCTGCAAAGCCGTGTACCTCGGTTCGATTCCGGGCTCAGCCTCCAAATTTCCCCTCTACTTATCAGGCAGGTCCCTGTAAAATTCCGCCGCGTGGCATTTGCCCGGGTGGCGAAATTGGTAGACGCAAGGGACTTAAAATCCCTCGGTGGCAACACCGTGCCGGTTCGATTCCGGCCCCGGGCACCAATCTGCCCTGCCTGCTTCAGCCGCTCATGATGCGTGGCCAGCGGCTATATGCCGCGTCAGCCAGTTGCGGTTCAATCGTGACGACATAAACCCGACGCTCGTGCCGGTAGCGTGCAACCAGACCCTGGATCCATTGTCCCTTCGTCAGGTCATACCAGTGGCTGTGTCCCTCGATGTCCTGCTCCATGAAGCTCTTGACTGGCATCTTGACCGGTATCGGGAGCCAGCGGTCCCAGCGCCCCTCGTAGATGCCGTCCAGGCGTGCCCAGCCGCCCAGCGGCAGTTTCCCTGCCTGCTCTGGGCGACGTCCCCAGCCGAGCAGTTGTGTGTCGCCGGAGCGCATTCTGACCGGTAGCCGTGCCTTCGGATTCGGGAAATAGAACCGGACATCCCCGTCGTTGATCGAGTAATACACGCCGCCGCACATGCCCG
>JASFOC010000026.1:0-11714 GCA_050116715.1 Gammaproteobacteria bacterium | reverse complement strand
GCAAGCCGCTCTCCGGTAATCACTTCAGTAACTGGCTGCAGGATAACGACTGGTCGCGCTGATTCCCTGCAATATGCTGCGCCTGAGTTGCCTGCCTGGCGCGTCTCGTTCCGACCCCTAGAACCTGTGCCCCGTCCGCGCGCCGGGCGTTCCTGTGTTGCCGGGGAGCTTGCTGCGCCACAGAAACTGCCTGCAGTAAAGCATCGATTGCGTCATTTCTTCGTCGGATCCAGCCTTTAGTCAAAACTGTGACGCACTTCAAGCTTTCCATCACCACCTGAAAGTTATTCTTGTTTATTCAAATAATACAACAAGATATGAATATTCTGCAGCCCTGTGGCGGATTGTTTTTGATGTTGGTATGCATGTTGCTAACAGTCAGACAGACGCAAGCAACTGCCGCAATACAACGGCACAACACACAAACGCGACAACCAGAGTTATTCGCCAAATGGAACTATCTGAAATCAAGCTTGGGCAGCCAGCAACATCAGCCATCGGTGCCGCATCGATCCCCGTCAGGGTTGTTGCGGTTGCCGGCGGCAAGGGCGGCAGCGGCAAAACCAGTATCGCAGTGAATCTCGCCTGGTCACTGGCAGAACAGGGGCAACATACCTTGCTGCTTGATGCTGATCTCGGCATGGCAAATGTTGATGTCCTGCTGGGCCTGGAAACCAGGAACACCTTGCTGGATGTCATTAACCGGAAATTACCGCTGGAAGAGGTTATTCACAGTGTCACCGCTAACCTGACGGTGATACCCGCAGCCAGCGGTGCCAGCCAGCTCAGCAGGCTGGGAGCACGGGAATGTGCAGGCCTGGTGCACGCATTCAGCGACCTTAAACAGCCACTGGATGTGCTGGTCATCGACACCGCAACCGGGCTTTCCGACAGTGTTGCGAGCTTTTGCCGCGCTGCCACTGAGGTCCTGATTGTCGTAACCAACGAGCCCGCCGGGATGCGCGACAGCATTGCACAGATCAGGATGCTTTCCTCGGATTACGGGATAGCCAGATTTCATGTACTGACCAACCGGGTGGAATCCTTTGCGGAAGGCAAGGCCCTGTTCAGGGAGCTGTTACGGCATTTTACCGACAACCATGACTGCATCCTTTCCCACGCAGGCTCGATTCCTGCAGATGAACATTTGCACCAGGCGGCACAGGCATACCGTCCGGTCGTAGCCGCATCACCACGCAGTCGCGCCGCCATGGCGCTAAAGAATCTTGCCCGGCAAATCAGTGCCTGGCCTCGTCCGGCAGGTGCCAGCGGGCACCTGGAATTTTTTGTTGAACGTCTGATTCATAACCAGAAAACAGCAGTGGAGGTGATGTCATGAAGAGTAATGCAGCGAATGTCTCGGTAGAGGTCCAGGACTCCAACAAGCTCGTGGTCGCACATGAGCCGCTGGTCAAACGTATTGCCTTTCACCTGATGAGCCGCCTGCCGGCGAGTGTCCAGGTCGACGACCTGATACAGGCAGGGATGATCGGCCTCATCGAGGCATCCAGAAAGTTTGACCCTGAACAGGGCGCGAGCTTCGAGACCTATGCCGGCATTCGTATCCGCGGTGCCATGCTGGACGAGATCAGGCGCACCGACTGGACGCCACGTTCCGTGCACCGCAAGGCCCGGGAGGTTGCTGAAGCCGTGCGCAAGATCGAGAACGAGATGGGTCGTGACGCTCGCGATGTCGAGGTGGCGAAAGCCATGGGGCTAGGACTGGAGGAATATCACAAGATCCTTCAGGATGCCACGGGCTGCCGGATTTTCAGTTTCGAGGACCCGGGCTCGGTGGGGGAGGACGGCCTGGTGCAGACTCAGCGCCAGCCGAACCAGCCGCTGGAGAACCTGCAAAACTGTGATTTCAAGAAGGGGCTTGCCGGCGCAATCAAGGGCCTGCCGGAGCGTGAGCGGCTTGTGATGGCGCTGTATTACGACGAAGAGCTGAACCTGCGGGAAATCGGCGAGATCCTTGGCGTCAGTGAGTCCCGGGTATGCCAGATACACGGACAGGCACTCATCCGCCTGCGCGCCCGCATGGAGAAGTGGCTGACGGACTAGCGTCAGCCCATGGAGCGAGCTGGAGACATGCCTCCCGAGCTGCAGCCAGTGTGGTACATGCGACGGCAGGGAATTGTGCGTGGCCCGTTCAGTTCCCGGCACGTTACCCGTCACATCCTGCTGGGGCGAATTCTGCTCACGGATGAATTGAGTACCGACCGCAAAGCCTGGCGCTGCGTGAACAACGTTACAGAGATGCTGCCGCCGGAACTCTCGGACCTGTCAAACTGGGACAATTACCAGCAACTGGTCGTGACCCGGATGCTGCTGGATGAACGCAAGCGTGAACGGCGTGCTCAGCAAGGTGAAAGCGTCAATCGCGCCGGACCGGAACGGCGCAGTGGTGCCGACCGGCGCCGCAATAACGACAGTGAATTCATTATCCAGCATTTCCTGTCCAGGGATTTCAGCTACCTGGCAAATTCTGCGCAGTCACGCCGCCTGCGTATCCTGTTGCTGACCCTGCTGCTGGCAACACTGCTGTATGCCTGGCTGGCGCCTACCCAGCGCTGACCGGCTCCCCTTGCGCCAGCCGGATGCCGGCAACATCGGCGGCAAACGATACTGTCGTATAACGCTGAATCTCCAGCGTGTCTGACCAGTAGCTGGCAGGCAAGCCGGCCTTTTGCTTGAGATGGTCGAGAAAGTCCGCCGGCTGCGGGAGAGACTCCCAGACAGCAGGAAGAAAGGTCCCGCGATTCCGGCCATCCTGCAACACCAGTCCATCAATACCCGGGCGCAACTTGCCGAGCAGATCCTGTTCGCTGGAAAACGCTATTGGCTCTGTCGGCCCGAGCACCGAGATGGCGATCTCCAGGTCCTGCAATTCCGCGGCTGTGAGCGGCACAAACCTGGGATCACGAAAAGCGGCGGCAAAGGCATTGTGTGCGACGTCTTCCACCAGACTGGTAACCGGAGTGAGAGACCCGATGCAGCCACGCAAGTCGCCACCGCGCTTCAATGTCACGAAACTTGCCCGCATGGCAGACAACGCCGGCGGGTAGTCGTCAGGGTGTACCTGCAATGGTGAACCCGTATCGAGTCCGGATTGTATGGATGCAAGGGCCACCTGTAACAGGGCGGCCTGTTCATCGGCTGAATAGGCTTCGCTAGCGGTTGATGACATAGGTGCCATACCCGACGACCTGATCACGCGGTCCCGCGGTGTCACCCGAATTACGCAGGTCCAGGTTTTCAACGGAAAGACCGTGTTTCCTGGCGTAAAGCAGCAGGCCGCTGACGGGATTGCGGCCACAGGCATGCTCGTAGCCGATTTTCTCGAATGCCAGCGTCTCGATCGCGTGCGACGTGGCGCGGTCGAGACGCGTGGCGGTTTCATAATCATGGTAATGGCTGAGATCGGAACTCATGATCAGCAGCGTTTCAGGGCCGTTCCACAACATCGAAATGACATCATAGACTTCCCTCGGGGTTGCATCGCCGACCACGACCGGCACCAGGGTAAACGTTTCCAGCATCTCCTGGAGAAATGGCAAGTGCACCTCGATGCTGTGCTCCAGCCGGTGAGCCTCGTTATCGACATGCACCTGGGGCAGGGCCAGCAGTGCCTGGATAGCATCCATATCGAGGCTGATGTCTCCCAGTGGTGTTCTGAAAATACTGTCATCCGGGACGGCGAGACCATGAAATGCGACCCGGTGTGAAGGCCCCATGACGACAACCCGGTGCACGCTGTTTGCCACAGGTTGCAGACGTGCGTATCCGGTCGCTGCAACAGGCCCTGAATAGATATAACCGGCATGGGGGACAATCATTGCCTTGGGTGCAGGCAGGCCGTCACGGGGTGCGGCTGCCAGCATCGTCGCGAGTATGTCATGCAACTCGCCGCCCCTGGCGGGGTAGAAGGTGCCGGCGACCGCCGGCTGCCTGATCGTGTTCATGCTAAATTCCTCACCTGCTAAAGAACATAGGCGCCGGCAGGATGATTTTCAAGCGGGGAGGGGGAAAGGCTCGTGACGCTCAGCCTCCCTGCCAGCGCAGGATCACGCCGCCCAGGGGAGGCAGGGTGACCTGCAGGCAGTAGGGACGTCCGTTGCAGGATTCCGGGAGGGTCGTGATCTGGCCACTGTTGCCGATGTCCGAACCGCCGTAATAGCCGGAATCGGAGTTGAGAAGCTCCCGGTAGCTGCCTTCATGGGGTACACCGATGCGGTAGCCCTCGCGCGGTACCGGGGTGAAATTCAGTGCAACCACCACACTGCTGTCTCCATCACGGCGCAGATAGGTGAGTACGGATATGTCCGAGGCATTGCAGTCGATCCATTCAAACCCCTCCGGACTGAAGTCGTGACGGTGCAATTCAGGGTTATTGCGGTACAGGCGGTTCAGATCGCCGACGAGCGTCTGCATGCCACGATGATGTTCATATTCGAGCAGGTGCCACTCGATGCTGACGGCGGAGTTCCACTCATGGCCCTGTGCGATTTCATTGCCCATGAACTGCAGCTTCTTGCCCGGGAAGGTAAACATGTAGGTGTACAGCAATCGCAGGTTGGCAAAGCGCTGCCATTCGTCGCCCGGCATTTTGTAGAGCATGGACTGTTTCCCGTGCACCACTTCATCGTGCGAGAACGGCAGCACGAAATTTTCAGTGAAGGCATACAACAGGCCGAAAGACAGGTCATTATGGTGGTATTTTCGATGCACCGGCTCGTTTTGCATGTAACGCAGCGAATCATGCATCCAGCCCATGTTCCACTTCATGCTGAAGCCCAGACCACCGGTGTCAACCGGACGGCTGACGCCGGGCCAGGCAGTGGACTCCTCGGCAATCACCATGCTGCCGGGAAACTCGGCATGGGTAATCTTGTTGAGCTCCCGTAAAAAGGCAACGGCCTCCAGGTTTTCCCGGCCCCCATAGATATTTGGCAGCCATTCTCCGGCCTTGCGGGAATAGTCATGGTAGAGCATGGAGGCGACGGCATCGACGCGCAGGCCGTCAAGGTGAAATTCCTCCAGCCAGAAAACCGCGCTGGATATCAAGAAGTTCTTGACCTCGTTACGCCCGTAATTATAGATCAGGGTGCCCCAGTCATGGTGTTCACCACGCCGCGGGTCGTCGTGTTCATACAACGACGTACCATCAAAGTCTGCCAGACCGTGGGCATCCTTCGGAAAATGTGCCGGCACCCAGTCGAGCAGCACGCCAATGTCATGCTGATGGCAGTAGTCGACAAAATAACGGAAATCATCAGGCTCACCGAAGCGGCTCGTCGGCGCGAAGTAGCCCGTCGTCTGGTACCCCCAGGAAGCGTCGAAGGGGTGTTCGGTAATCGGTAGCAGCTCGATATGGGTGAAGCCGGTCTGTTGCAGGTGCTCCACCAGCCGTACCGCCAGGTCACGGTAATTGAGGAATCCGCCTGCTCCATCCTGCATCCAGGAACCCAGGTGGACTTCGTAGATTGAAATCGGAGCCTGCTGCCAGTTGAATTCGCGGCGCCTGTTCATCCAGTCGGTATCAGACCATGTATATGACTGCTGTGCCGCAATACGCGAGGCAGTCGCCGGACGCAGCTCGAAGTGTTGCGCATAGGGGTCTGTTTTCAGGAGAATATTCCCATGCGACATGGTGCGAATCTCGTACTTGTAGGGCATGCCCGCATTCAGGTCGGGAATGAACAGCTCCCATACACCACTGCTGCCCCGTACCCGCATGGGATGATGGCGACCATCCCAGTGGTTGAAGTCGCCAACGACGCTGACGCGCTCGGCGGAGGGTGCCCAGACAGCAAAGCGGACACCATTAACGCCGTCCACCTGCACCGGGTGTGAACCCAGAATCCGGTAGATATGCCAGTGCTTGCCTTCACCGAACAGATACAGATCGTATTCCGAGAGTTGTGGCAGGAAGCAGTAGGGGTCATAGGACACATGCTCGGTTCCATGGGGATCACACCACATCAGCTGGTAGCGGTCCGGCACCTGTCCTGCTTCGCCGTGCCACTCGAACAGGTCTGTATTGCCGATGCGCTCCAGTGCCGCACCGGTTTCGGCTATGCGTACCCAGGCCGCACCCGGAATGAACGCCCGTACCATTTGCTTGTCTCCGACAGCATGCCTTCCAAGCACCGAGAACGGGTCATGATGGCGTGCCTGCAGCAGGCGCTGCATTTCGGCGGGAAATTCGGGCGTTGGAGAATTGGCTGAGTCGCTCTGTAACATATCTGCAATAAATTCAGGGTAGTGATGCTGATGGAAGGGCCTGATGAAAATCTCAAAATTTCGGCGCCCGGTAACTATACAGTCAAAGGACTTGGCCATACAATAACGCTCACACAAGAGGCAATGGATCGTGCACTCTGCACGCGAACACAATCATGCAATCCTACGATAATCTCCGTTTCGTCAGTCGTCTGACCCGTAATACCCTTGCGCTGATACTGGCCGGCGGACGCGGTTCGCGTCTGCGCCAGATGACCCTGTGGCGCGCCAAGCCGGCAGTGCCCTTTGGCGGAAAGTTCCGAATCATCGACTTCCCGCTGTCGAATTGCATCAATTCAGGCATCCGCATGATCGGCGTGCTGACACAGTACAAGGCGCATTCCCTGATCCAGCACGTCCAGCAGGGCTGGAGCTTCCTGCGCGGCGAATTCGGCGAGTTCATCGAACTGCTGCCGGCCCAGCAGCGCATTGAATCGACCTGGTACGCCGGGACCGCTGACGCGGTCTACCAGAATCTCGATATCATTCGCATCCACAAGCCCGAACACGTGCTCATTCTGGCAGGCGACCATATCTATAAAATGGATTATGGCGCGATGCTGGCACACCACGTCGAGTCACAGGCGGACATGACTGTCGGCTGCATTGAGGTGCCTCTGGAAGACGCCAAGGCCTTCGGTGTGATTTCAATCGACGCCAACGGCAGGGTCATGGAATTCAACGAAAAACCCGAGAATCCCAACCCGATGCCGGGATCTGAGGACCTTGCACTGGTCTCGATGGGCATCTACGTCTTCAACACAGCCTTTCTGTATGAGCAGCTCATCAAGGATGCGGATGATGTTTATTCCACACACGATTTCGGCCACGACATCATTCCGCGCCTTATCAAGAAATACCGCGTATCCAGCTTTCCGTTCCGGGATACGCAGGGCAAGCAGAGCGCCTACTGGCGCGATGTCGGGACAATCGACGCCTTCTGGGAGGCCAACCTGGAGTTGATCGGCGTGTTGCCGGAACTCAACCTGTACGACAACAAGTGGCCGATCTGGACCTACCAGGAACAGCTGCCGCCAGCCAAGTTTATTTTTGACGATGACGATCGCCGCGGCATGGCGATCGATTCCATGGTTTCCGGCGGCTGCCTGATTTCCGGAGCAACAGTGCGGCATTCACTGCTGTTTTCCAATGTCAGGGTCAGCTCGCATACCCGGCTGCAGGACGTGGTCGCGTTGCCCAATGTGCGCTTCGGTCGCAATTGCCGGATCACCAAGGCCGTCATTGACAAGGGCTGCGTACTGCCCGACGGTATCGTCATCGGGGAAGATCCGGTCGCGGATGCCGAGCGGTTCTACGTCAGCCCCGGTGGCGTGGTGCTGGTGACGCCGGAAATGCTGGGGCAGGAATTACACTTTGTCAGGTGATACCCCGCTCAATATCGTTATCTGCTGGCACATGCACCAGCCGCAGTACTGCGATCTCATCAGCGGGACCTACCAGCTTCCCTGGTCCTATCTGCATGCCACCAAGGACTACATCGACATGGCAGCCCACCTCGCGGCTGCACCCGAGGCCAGGGCGGTGGTCAACTTCGCCCCGGTACTGCTGGAACAGCTTTCCGATTACGCCGGCCAGGTAAACGGATTCCTCTCGGAAAACAAACCCCTGCGGGATCCGTTGCTGGCGGCGCTCGCCTGCCCGGTACTGCCGGCCGGCAAGGAGCAGCGCATGGCGCTGGTCAGTGCCTGCCTGCGGGTCAATGAACTGCGCTCTATCCGCCGCTTCTCCAGTTACCAGAAACTCGCGGAAATGGCGCGCTGGTTTCACGAACACCCGTCCGGCATGCTCTACCTCGGCGACCAGTTCATCATCGACCTGCTGGTCTGGTATCACCTCGCCTGGATGGGTGAAACCGTCCGCCGTGACAATAACCTGCTGCAGCAACTGATGGACAAGGGCACCGGCTTCAGCCTGCAGGACCGGCGCAAGCTGCTGAAACTGATTGGCGAGCTGCTATCCAGCGTGATCGACCGCTACCGCAAGCTGGCCGAGGAAGGCCAGGTCGAACTCTCGATGTCTCCCTATGCCCATCCGATCGTGCCGCTGATGCTCGACCTGCAGACTGCCCGGGAGGCCATGCCCGAGGTCAAGATGCCGGCACTGGAGAAATATCCCGGTGGCGAGGAGCGTGCCCGCTGGCACATCCGGGAAGGCATTGATGTCTTCGAACAATACCTGGGTATGCGCCCGACCGGCTGCTGGCCTTCCGAAGGGGGGGTCAGCGAGGCAACCCTGGCCCTGCTCGAGGAGTACGGTTTCAAATGGGCAGCCAGCGGGGAATCGGTGTTCCGCCACAGCATGGCCAACCCGGACAATGCGGCACTGTCCGAGGCCAGCCTGCACCAGGGATTCAGGATAAACGATGGCGAGTTGACCTGTTTTTTCCGTGATGACGGTCTCTCCGACCTGATCGGATTCACCTACTCCGACTGGCATGCTGACGATGCGGTCGCCAACCTGATCCAGCATCTCGAGAATATCGCTGCGACGACGCACGGCAAGGACAATGCCCTGGTCTCCATAATCCTGGACGGCGAGAATGCCTGGGAACACTTCCCGGAAAATGGCTACTACTTCCTGAATTCACTATACCGCAAGCTGACTGACCACCCGCGCCTGAAAATGACAACCTATTCCGAGTACCTGTCCACCCGGCGCAGGTCGCCGCGACTGAAGAATCTGGTCAGCGGCAGCTGGGTCTACGGGACCTTTTCCACCTGGATCGGCGACAAGGACAAAAACCGCGGCTGGGACATGCTCGGTGATGCGAAACAGGCCTTCGACGAGACCATGGCGGAGCACAGCCTTAGCGGTGAAACGATGCTTGCCGCCCAGCACCAGTTGTCGATCTGTGAGGGTTCGGACTGGTTCTGGTGGTTCGGCGACTACAACTCTGCGGACACCGTCAGTGACTTTGAACGTCTGTTCCGCATGCACCTTTCGAACCTGTATAACCTGCTGGGCAAGGAGCCACCCGAGTACCTTTCCCTGGTATTCGCACATGGCGGCGGCACCCCGCAGCAGGGCGGAGTCATGCGCAAGGGCCAGTACAGCAGCTAGCTTCTCCCATGGCCCACAACAACCAACAAGCGTCGACCAATCCCATCACGGACCGACGTGCCGGCGTACTGCTGCATCCGACATCGCTGCCCGACAGCCGCAGCCGGGGCACGCTTGGCCCGGATGCCCGGCGCTTCGTCGATTTCCTGGAGGCAGCCGGATTTACGGTCTGGCAGATGCTGCCACTCGGACCGACGCACAGCGATCGTTCGCCTTATCAATGCCTGTCCGTGCATGCGGGAGATGAACAACTCATCAACCTTGAAGACCTGGTTACCCGGGGCTGGCTGGATGCGGCGGCCTGCAGCAGTGACGATTTTCACCACTGTCTTGCAGCAGCACATGACGGTTTTGCAAAAACTGCACGGCCGGCGGAGCAGTCCGCCTACAAGGCCTTCAAGGTGGAAAACGCCTACTGGCTGCAGGACTATGCCCTGTACCGGGCCATCCGCAAGTCGCTCGGAAACGCCTCCTGGTACCACTGGCCGGTGCCATTGCGCGACCGCGAGACGGCAGCACTGCGCAAATTTTCCAGGGCACAGGAAAACGTCATTGAACAGGTCTGTTTTGAACAATACCTGTTTTTTCTGCAATGGTTTAATTTGCGCAGTTATGCACATGCACGCGGCGTATGCCTGTTCGGTGACATGCCGATTTATGTCGCCTATGACAGTGCAGATGTCTGGGCAAACAGGGAACTGTTCACCCTCGATGAACACGGTGGGCTCGAAGTGGTTGCGGGTGTTCCGCCGGACTATTTCTCAGCCACCGGCCAGCGCTGGGGCAATCCCCTGTATCGCTGGGACAGGATCAGGGAAACGGATTACCGCTGGTGGCTGGATCGCATGCGGACCCAGCTGGAGCTATTCGATATCATCCGCCTGGACCATTTCCGCGGCTTCGAGAAATACTGGGAAATCCCCGCGACCTGTGACACGGCAATAGACGGACACTGGGTGGAAGGCCCGGGGCACGGCCTGTTTGACCGTCTGCAGCAGGAATTCGGCGAACTGCCACTGGTAGCTGAAGATCTGGGCGTGATCACCCCCGAAGTCGATGCGCTGCGACTGGACTACGGCTTCCCCGGCATGAAGATACTCCAGTTTGCATTTGACGGCGGCGAGGACAACCCCTATCTGCCGCAGCACCACGAACCCCTGTCCGTCGTTTATACCGGCACCCACGACAACGACACGACCCTGGGCTGGTACCGGAGTCTCGACGACCACACCCGCTATATGGTGGCGGAATATCTGCAGCAGCCCATGGATGACATTCCCTGGCCGATGATTCGCGCCGCGCTGAAGTCCGATGCCAGGCTGGCGATCATTCCCATGCAGGACCTGCTGGCACTGGACAGCGAACACCGCATGAATATCCCCGGCAGTTCGGCAGACAACTGGTGCTGGCGCTTTGACTGGGAACAGGTGGTGCCCGGCCTTGCCGAAAAGCTGCATGATCTGGTCAGGCAGTATGGTCGTGACGACGCGCGGCCACCACAGCTAAGGAGCGGGCAGTCCTGCTACACCCTGATGATGCATCCGGATACGGAGAGTGGTGACTGACCGCGAGCGTTGCAGTCGCTGCCGCAGCATTCAGGCAGCGCAGTTGCGACTGGACTTGCAATGTGGTGCCGAGGGCGAGAGTCGAACTCGCACGACCAATGGCCACCTGATTTTGAGTCAGGCGCGTCTACCAGTTCCGCCACCCCGGCTGATATGGAAAGCCCCGACGAGGTCGAGGCATGCGTAGTATAAGCCATCCTTGCGAACGGGCAAGCTGCACGGGAAAAGCCTGTGCTACCATGCCGCGCCATGCGCCGCGCCGATTTTCATTATGACCTGCCACAGCAACTGATTGCGCTTTATCCTCCGGAGGAGCGTGGCAGCAGCCGCATGCTGTGCCTGGACCCCGCCGCCGACTCGCTCAGGGACTGCAGCTTTCGGGACTTCCCCGCGCTGCTGAACCCCGGCGACCTGGTGGTTTTCAACGATACCCGGGTCATTCCCGCCCGCCTGCTGGGACACAAGCAATCCGGCGGCAAGGTGGAGGTGCTGGTCGAGCGCATTACCGGCGAGCGGCAGGTGCTGGCACATGTGCGCGCCAGCAAGACCCCCGGTCCCGGTACGCGCCTTGACTTCGCGGCTGGCGTCTCGGCCACCGTGACCGGTCGGGCGGAAGACCTGTTCCTGCTGGAGTTCTCCACGCAGGAGAGCGCCCTGGCTGTGCTGGAAAGCCAGGGGCACGTGCCGCTGCCACCCTACATCCGGCGCGGCGACGAGGCGGTTGACCACGAGCGTTACCAGACGATCTATGCCAGCAGGCCCGGTGCGGTGGCTGCGCCCACG
>JASFOC010000025.1:0-11724 GCA_050116715.1 Gammaproteobacteria bacterium | reverse complement strand
GCTGGCCGGCCTGCATGAGTTGCAGCAGCTGTTTCGCCGCTTCCTGCAGCGGCAGGCCGCGGCGGGTGGCGATGGCATCGAGGTCCAGGCCCTCGCGGTAGGCCAGCCAGGTGTCGCGCAGCGGCGGGACCAGTTGCGTGGCGGACTCACCGCTGGCGACGCAGTACCCGGTGATGACATCGAGGAAGTCGTGGCCGTATTTCTCCAGCTTGTTCAGGCCAACGCCACTGACTGCCAGCAGTTCCTGCTCATCCATGGGCTTGTCGCGCGCCATCTGCGCCAGGGTCGCATCGCCGAACACGATGTAGGGCGGCACGCCCTGTGCGTCGGCGAGTTGCTTGCGCAGCTTGCGCAGCTCGTCGAACAGGGCTTCATCACAGGAACCCGGGGCCACGGCCGCTTTGGAGCGTTTTCTCTGCGCCTGTTCACGGATACGCGGTCTGGCAAGTTGCAGGGTTGTCTCGCCGCGCAGCACCGGGCGCGCGGCGGCAGTCAGCTTGAGCACCGAGTAGTTGGCTATGTCCTGGATCAACAGGCCATGGTGAATGAGCTGACGCAGGATCGAGGTCCATTCCTGTTCACTCCTGTCACTGCCGATGCCGTAGGTCGACAGCCGCTCGTGGCCGAGCGAGCGGATGCGTTCATTGTCCGCGCCGCGCAGCACGGCGACCACGTGCGCGATACCGAAACGCTGTCCGACACGGTAGACGCAGGACAGGGCCTTGCGCGCAACCTCGGTGGCATCAAACTGCGCCGGCGGGTCCTGGCAGACATCGCAGTAACCGCAGTCCTGTTCCAGGCGTTCGCCGAAGTAATTGAGCAGCACGCGCCGCCGGCAGGTGACGCTCTCGGCAAGGCCCACCATGGCATTCAGCTTGTGCACCTCGATGCGCTGCTGTTCGGCATTGGCGTTGTTGTCAATCAGCCGCCGTGCCGTGGCGATATCCTGCGCACCAAACAGCAGCAGCGCATCCGCCGGCAGGCCGTCGCGCCCGGCGCGGCCGGTTTCCTGGTAGTAGCCCTCGATGTGCTTCGGCAGGTCGTAATGCACCACGAAGCGCACATTGGGCTTGTCGATGCCCATGCCGAAGGCGACGGTCGCGACCACCACCTGCAGTTCATCGCGCAGGAAGTCCTCCTGCACGCTCTCCCGCTCCACCGCCGCGAGCCCCGCGTGGTAAGGTGCGGCCAGGATGCCCTTTGCACACAGCTTTGCCGCGACCTCCTCAACCCGCTTGCGGCTCAGGGCATAGACGATACCCGCCTGTCCGCGATGCGATTCCAGGAAGCGCAGCAGCTGGTCAACGGGCTTGTGCTTTTCCAGCACGGCATAGCGGATATTGGGACGGTCGAAGCTGGTGACGTGGCGCGTGGCCTTCCCCAGGTTGAGTACCCGGACGATATCCTCGCGCGTCTGGTCATCGGCCGTGGCGGTCAGCGCCACGACGGGTATCTTCGGGAACTGCAGCCGCAGCATGCCGAGCTGCGCGTACTCGGGACGGAAGTCATGCCCCCACTGCGACACGCAGTGGGCCTCGTCGATGGCAAACAGCGCGATCTCGACCGCCTGCAGCCGCTCCAGGAAAGCCCCGCTGATCAGGCGCTCGGGGCTGATGTACAGCAGGTCGAGTTCGCGGCCGTGCAGCCTGGCCAGCACCTGGCGTGCTGCCTCACTGCCCTGGCTGGAGTTGTAACAGGCCGCGGCGACACCATTCGCCTGCAGCGCGTCCACCTGGTCCTTCATCAGCGAGATCAGCGGTGAAACCACGATGGCCACACCGGGGCGGTGCAGCGCGGGGAGCTGGTAGCACAGCGACTTGCCGCCACCGGTAGGCATCAGCACGAAGGCGTCGCGACCTTCGATCAGGTCCTCGATGATCGCCTGCTGCTGCGGGCGAAAATCCGGATAGCCGAAGACGCGCTCCAGGGTGGCATGGATATCAGGCGACCGGGTGGCGACGGGAAGATTCATGCAGGCGATTGTAACCGCAAGCCGGCCTGTCCGTGGCCGGAATTGCGGGCCACCCGGGTGAAAGGCCGGCGGCTGCGGCCCGGGCAGGCAGTACGAGGGATCGATTTCGAGCCTCCTGTTGTATTCACCGGCATCGAAAATGACTTCCCTGCCGGTGATCTTGCCGTCGACCACCTTCGCCAGCAGCACCACGGGCATATCCTTCATGTGCTCCATGGTGGTGATGATCGGCGTGATCACGCAGACCTCGGCACCCTTAATTACAGCCGTTGTGATTGATTTTATTCACATTCAGGTGAACTGCAGCGGCGACATGAGGCCCGTGCGGGGGATTTTTCCGATGGAATCTTCTACCATGGCGAGCCTTTCAATGGCGGAGTACTCCGGTGGACGACTACCTGCCCGGCCAGCGCTGGGTCAATCATGCGGAATTGCAACTGGGCCTGGGCACGGTACTGAAGGTGGAACCACGCACGGTCACGTTGCTGTTCGACGCGGTTGGCGAAACCCGCACCTATGCAAGGCAAACCGCGCCACTGGCGAGGGTCGTCTTTGCCAGCGGCGACGAGATCCGCAGCCATGCGGGGGTAACGTTCCGGGTCAACTCCGTACACGAGCAGGACGGGTTCCTGATCTACCTTGGCAGCAATGCCGCCGGGGATACGATAACGTTGCCCGAGAGTCAGCTCGACAGCCACCTGCAGCTGAACCGTCCGGCGGAGCGCCTGTTCACCGGGCAGGTGGACGCGGACAATGCGTTCGAGCTGCGCTACCAGACCCTGCTGCACGCCCATCGCCTGGCGCATTCCGACCTGCGCGGCCTCACGGGCTGCCGCACCAGCCTGATTCCCCACCAGCTGTATATCGCCCACGAGGTTGCCGGCCGCCACGCCCCGCGCGTCCTGCTGGCCGACGAGGTTGGACTCGGCAAGACCATCGAGGCCGGCCTGATCCTGCACCAGCAACTGCTGACCGAGCGCGCCCGGCGCGTGCTGATCGTGGTGCCCGAAAGCCTGCTGCACCAGTGGCTGGTGGAAATGCTGCGCCGCTTCAACCTCTCATTCAGCCTCTATGACGAAGCGCGCTGCGCCGCAATCGAGGCAGGCAGTGGTCAGGACAACCCGTTTCACGCCGGCCAGCTGGTGCTCTGCAGCCTGGAATTACTGCTGGCACAGCCCGAACGCCACGCCCAGGCAGTGGCCGGCGAATGGGATTTACTGATCGTGGACGAGGCGCACCATCTGGAATGGAGTCCGGAACGGACCAGCCCGGAATATCGACTGGTGGAGGAACTGGCCCGGGCCACGCGCGGTGTACTGCTGCTGACAGCCACGCCGGAGCAGCTCGGCAAGGCCAGCCACTTTGCGCGCCTGCGCCTGCTTGACCCCGACCGCTTTCCGGACTACGCCGCCTTCATCGCCGAGACCCACGGCTACGAACCGGTGGCGCATGCCATCGAGGCATTGCTGGATGCGCGGCCGCTGGATGTCGCGGCCACGGAGACCCTGCGCGACACCCTCGGCGAGGGCGACAATCAGGCCCTGCTGGATACCCTGCAAACCGGGGCGACCGCGGAGGCTGAACGCAGCGCCGCCCGCCAGTCCCTGGTGGAGCACCTGCTGGATCGCCACGGCACCGGGCGCGTACTGTTTCGCAACACCCGCGCCGCCATCAAGGGGTTCCCGGCACGCGAGCTGTACCGCTGGCCCCTCCCCCTGCCCGCGGCGTATGCAGACTGTCTGGCAGCGGCACAGGCAACGTCCGCGGCGCTGCCGGCACAGCAGATTTGCCCGGAACTGCTGTACGAGGCGCAGCGTACACCGGACGCACCGCACTGGGCTGACATCGATCCGCGGGTTGACTGGCTTGGCAGGCAATTGAAGGAACTCTACCCGCAGAAGGTGCTGGTGATAGCCGCCCACGCAACCACGGCGCTGGACCTTGCCGCGACCCTGCAGCGCCGCACCGGGATTCATGCCGCGGTCTTTCACGAGGACGCGAGCCTCATCGAGCGCGACCGTGCGGCAGCCTACTTTGCTGACATGGAATCCGGCAGCCAGGTCCTGATCTGCTCGGAAATCGGCAGCGAGGGCCGCAATTTCCAGTTTGCACACCATCTGGTGCTGTTTGACCTGCCGCTCAACCCCGACCTGCTGGAGCAGCGCATTGGCCGTCTTGACCGGATCGGCCAGTCAGAGACCATCCACCTGCACGTCCCCTTTCTGGCTGACAGTCCCCAGGCAATCATGCTGCAGTGGTACCACGAGGGCCTGGCGGCCTTTGAGCATCCCTGCCCCGCCGGGCATACCGTCTACGTCGAGGTCGAGACCAGCCTGCTCGACACCATTCAGCAGCATGGCAACACGGACACACTGCTGGCCACGACCCGGGAACTGCGCATAAAATTCAACGCGGAACTGCAGCGCGGCCGCGACCGGCTGCTGGAATACAATTCCTGCCGCCCGCAACTCGCTGCCGCCCTCTGCAAACGGATAGCGGCCCTGGATGCTGAACCCGGTCTGCCGGAATACCTCGATCTGCTGTTCGACACCTACGGCATCGATACGGAACCACATAGCCCGCACTCGCATATCATCCGGCCCGGTGACCATATGCAGTCCGGCGATTTTCCGGGTCTGCGCGCGGAAGGCATGACCATCACCTACGATCGGCAGACCGCGCTTGCCAACGAGGACCGGCAGTTCCTGACCTGGGAGCACCCGCTGGTCAGCGGGGCCATGGAAATGATTCTCAGCAACGAGCCGGGCAACACCGCCATGTGCACACTCAGGTACGCTGGCGCCCGGCCCGGCACGCTGCTGCTGGAATGCCTGTATACATTGTCAGTGATCGCAGACCACCACCTGCAGACCGGCCGCCACCTGCCGCCGACCACGCTGCGCGTCGTAACCGACTTGCAGGGCAACGACCACGGCGAGCGATTGCCACACGACCTGATCGCCAGGACGCGCGAGTCCGTCCCCCGCGATACCGCCGCCCGGGTGATACACGGCTACCAGCAAACACTGCGCGACTTGCTCACGGCAAGCGAGCAACTGGCAAAACAGCACACCCCGGACATGCTGACTGCAGCCCGCACACACCTGCAGCAGAACCTGGCAACGGAAATCAACAGGCTGCAGGCACTGCGTCGCGTGAATCCCAACGTGCGTGACGAGGAGATCACGCACCTGGATCAGCAACTGGCGGCGGGCATGAGCGCGCTGGACACCGCCTCACTGCGCCTTGATGCGTTGCGCGTCCTCATTATCACCTGATGTATGCAGCTGCAGGCCGGGCTGAGCTCGAGAAACCCCCTCTATCCCGCCACCTCGGGTTCACGTTTTCCACCCGGCCTCGGCGCTGCCTGCATTGCAGGCGGCAACCCGCAGTGATGAGGTCATAAAACGGGGATCAGGCTACCCCTGTCCTGTTTGCCAGGCCCGGGGTTCCAGCCAGGCGACGACGTCGGCAAGGCGGCCATCGTCCACGATCAACAGGTGCGGAACCCCGCCCAGCGACGCTTCCGAGACACGCAGCCAGTGGCGCATAGCCACGCCATCGCCGTTGTGAACGACATACAGCGCACGGTAACAGCGCACCAGCAGTTGCGCCTGACCCCAGGCAGGTGTCGCCGCTTCCAGGCACTGCTGCGCGGCGGCAAGGCGCCCGATATCGCCGCATTTCAGCCGCAGTATGCGTGCCAGTTCCGCCTGGTAGAGTCCCAGCATATCGACGATCTGCAGCACCGCCTGCGTCAGCCGGCGCGGTTCGTCGATTGTTTCAGCAATTTGATAAACCAATGTTGATCCAGCTCATTCCCGCACCCGCAACAGGGAGACTATACTTGTCCCAGGAGATAAACTCATTGTCCTGCATCCAGATGCAGTGGCCGGAAAAATCACAAAGGAGGCAGTCATGTTTCTGCAAGAAAAAAGCCGCAAGGAGATGGTCGAAGTGCTGACGCTGAAGGATCTTTTCGATCCGTACTGCACTACCCTTGTCGGCCGCTACCAGCACGGTGAGGAAGTACAGGATCCCGAGAAGTTCAACAAGGCGGATCTCCGTTTTCTTTCCGGGGAGACCCTGCCGCGCTGCTGGATTGATCCGCATTACCGCGACAAGGAGATGCAGCGCTAGCCCTGGGGGATGGGCATGCAGGGGCACCCGCGCCGGGCAAAGGCGCCGGTCTGCGGCGCAATTGTTCAACAACGTTGTTCACCATAGCGGATTTCCCCGCTGTCCTGCAAAAATACAGCCGTGGTCACCCCGTGCGGGAATCGCACGGCACGCAACGAGTGCAGCCAGTCCCGCGGAATTCCCGTGCCGAGTAACACGTAGCGCCCGGCCTCATTCTCGTACCAGCCGCTGTCATGGGGCAGCGGTTCTGCACTGTAGCCCCACCATGCGCCGCTGCTGTCCTGCGCGATCCAGCGCACCCATGCCGGTACCTGCCGTACCGTATCGGCAGCGCTCATGCAGGGGAAGCGGTCAGCAGCACCCGCTTACTTCCTGGGCCGGATAAAGCGCTGCACATACCAGCAACTCGCCTGGATCTCGTAGTCCTGCTCGCGCGCCCAGGAAAGGCCCCTGCGGACCAGCTTCTCCGCAATACCGCGGCCGCGCAGCATGGGCGGAACGAAAGTATGACTGAAGTCGATAGCATTACCCGGCAGCACACGATACTCGAGCAGTGCCTCGCTGCCATCCACCAGCAGCACGAAGCGCTGCCGTTCAACATCGTGCTGAATATCCATACACCCCCCTGCAGCGGCATCCACCTGCGCCGCCGGATTGCGTTAATGCTGTCAACAGGCCCTAAGATGCCGCCTGCCTGCGGCCCGTGCAACCCCGAACAGCCTGCTGGCAAGATGCACACCACCCGCTGTACCATGCAGGAGTCGGCCGCGCGGGTGTAACCGGCCGTATGCAAACTGCCGCATATGAAAAAGTTCGACAACCTGTTCGCACATGGATACCGCCTGGTCTCGGCGCTTTTCCTGCGCCTGCTGGGGGTGTTCTACCTGATCGCCTTCATCTCGCTGGGCAGCCAGGTGCAGGGCCTTGCGGGAAGCCAGGGCATCATACCGATCGCGGACCTGCTGGCGGATTTCACCACCCGCTCCGGCATCGAGCGCTATGTTCAGGTGCCGACCCTGTTCTGGCTGAATGCCAGTGATGCAGCGCTGAATCTCGCTATTATTGCCGGCTGCGCTGCCGCGGTGCTGATCCTGCTGCAGCGCTGGACGCGTCCTGCACTGGTGGCCGCCTTCCTGCTGTACCTGTCGTTCTACCACGCCTGCCAGCCGTTTTTGCATTTCCAGTGGGACGGCCTGCTGCTGGAGGCCGGTTTCCTTGCCATCTTCCTCACGCCGCACTCGCGCGTGGTAATCCTGCTGTTCCGCTGGCTGCTGTTCAAGCTGCGTTTCATGTCGGGGCTTGCCAAGCTTACCTACCACGACCCGGCCTGGTCTGGCCTGACGGCGCTGGATACCTACTTCGAGGTGCAGCCGCTGCCAAACCCGCTGTCCTGGTACGCGCACCACTTGCCGGAATGGCTGCTGCGCACCGGCACTGCCGGCACCCTGGTGGTCGAGTTGCTGGTACCGTTCATGATGTTCCTGCCGCGACCCTGGCGCTTCGCCGCTGCCTGGATCACGATCCTGTGGCAGGTCCTGATCATCCTCACAAGCAACCACAACTGGTTCAATTTCCTCACCATAGCGCTGTGCCTGTTCCTGTTCGATGACCGCGCACTGCAGCGGGTACTGCCGGGAAGCATGCTGAAACGGCTGGAAGGGACGGCATCGCCGCCGCACAGCGGCATCCTCAGCCGCAGCGCGCTGGGCCTGCTGGCCGGCCTGATCATGGTCGTCAGCACGGTACAGCTATGGGACCTGACCACCCACAAGGGCGACCCGGACACACCGCTGGGCAAGCTGGTCAGTTACGCGGAAACCTTCCGCATCGCCAACAAGTACCATGTCTTCCCGACCATGACGACGCGGCGCATCGAGCTGGAGATACAGGGTTCGCTGGATGGCCGGGAGTGGCGCACCTATCAGTTTAACTACAAACCGCAGGCCCTGGACGAACGCCCGCAGCTGGTCATTCCGCACCAGCCGCGCCTCGACTGGCAGATGTGGTTCGTGACCCTGCACCCGAAGTACTTGCCATGGTTCGAGTCGTTCCTGTATGCCCTGCTGGAGAATTCACCGACCGTGACGGCGCTGCTGCGTGACAACCCCTTCCCGGACGAGGCGCCACGCGAAATCCGTGTGCTGGCCTGGGATTACCGCTTCACAGACGCTGAAGAACGTGCCGCGACCGGCAACTGGTGGCGGCGTGAATACCTCGGACCGTTCCGGCCCCTGCCCTGGGTTTATCGCCAACCCGGCGGGGAGCAAAGTGAGACGTGAGAAGTGAGAAGTGAAAAGTGAGAAGTTAAAAAGTGAAAAAGTAGTATCCCGATATCGCGCCAGCTGGATATTTACTGCAACGTTATTACCTTTCACCTTTCACCTTTCACCTTTCACTTCTCACTATCCCCTGGCAGACACGCGCAGCCGGTATCGGTTCAGGCAACCTCGATTACCCGGATCAGGTCGGTGCCGCCGGCCTTTTCGCGATGCCCGGCGGTGGCGATGATGATATCGCCATGCTTGACATAGCCAAGCTGCATGGCGCGCTCGATGCCGAACTTGATCTTTTCCATGTCGGTGCGCTCGCCCGGAAACAGGATCGGGTGCACACCCCAGTTCATGCACAGCCAGCGCGCCACGTTGCTGGCGCCGGTGATGGCCAGGATCGGGCAGGCAGGGCGGTGCTTGGAAGTCAGGCGCGAAGTGAAGCCGGTTGTCGTTAACGTGAAGATCGCCGCTGCGTTCAGCTGGTTTGCCATCGCCACCGCGGCCTGGCTGACTGCCTCGGTCACCACGTTGGACGGGTGCGGCAGGATCTTCTGCAGGTACCCATACTCGCGCAGGTGCGCCTCGGCGCGCACTGCCAGGTTTGCCATCGTGCGCACGGCCTGCACCGGGTACTTGCCCACAGCCGTCTCACCGGAAAGCATAACCGCAGAGGTGCCGTCGAGGATGGCGTTGGCGACATCGCTGGCCTCGGCGCGGGTGGGTTTCGGGTTCCATTCCATGGAAGCCAGCATCTGGGTAGCGGTGATCACCGGCTTGCCGTTGGTTACGGTCTTGCGGATCATCATCTTCTGCGTGCCCGGCACCTCGGCCAGCGGCAATTCCACGCCCAGGTCGCCGCGCGCCACCATCAGGCCGTCGGCAGCAGCAATGATCTCCTCCAGATTGGCGACGCCGGCCTTGTTCTCGATCTTCGCGATAATGGGGATTTCCTTGCCGCGCTCGGTGAGAATCTCGCGCATCTTGATGATGTCTTCAGCACTCTGAACGAACGAGGCGGCGATGTAATCGACGTCATTGTCGCTGGCGAAGGTCATTTCCCGGATGACATCCTCGCGGTGTTCGGGTCCGACTGCGCTGAGTGACAACTGCACATCCGGCAGGTTGACGCTCTTGCTGTTGCCGAGGATGCCCCCGTGTACCACCTGGCACTTGATGTCGGTGTCGCTCACCGCGATCACCTTGAGTTCGATCGCGCCGTCATCCAGCAGGATGGCGGTACCCGGCATCACCTCTTTGGCGAGCCCCTTGAAAGAGACCGATACACCGTCGGTGTGACCGATACGCTGCGTGGTCGTCAGGGTGAAGTTGTCACCTGGACTGAGCTCAATGGATCCCGGGGCCAGCAAGCCGGTGCGGATCTCGATACCACGGGTATCGATCATGATGGCGACATTGGTTTCCAGTGCGGCGGCAGCTTCCCGAATCCGTGTGATGCGCACCTGCTGTTCCTCAAGGGTGCCGTGTGACAGGTTAAGCCGCGTGACGTTCATGCCAGCGGCAATCATTTCCCGGAGAAGCTCGGGTGAATCACAGGCAGGTCCAATGGTGGCCACGATCTTGGTTTTGCGGATTTCTGTTTTATTCATTGTCTCTGCCTGTATGGAAGGACCGGGAAGCGTCCGGATCAATAGCGTAAGCGGCTGATTATAGCGAGCCGTAACATGAATAGTGAGGGTCAATGCATTAGCGCCCGTCTCCTGCCACGCAGACATGGCTGGAGCAGTCTGCAGGCGGAAAAGATCCTGTTGTTTTTCAAGCCCTTCTTACGCATGCCGACACCCGCCGGCAGGTATCCGCACTGCCGGCACAGGGCTGCAACGGGGTGACACCTGCTGTGAAAACCTGACTATAATCAAGCAGACACAATACAAAAGGGGGCAGCATGACGCAGCATCTCGATCCCATCGTCCTGAATTTCCTGTATGCCACGCTCGGCGGCGTGCTCACCCTGTTGTTCATGTGGCTGGGATGCCTGCTGTTCAACCGCATGGCCTGCTCGTTCAACATTCCCGAGGAACTGGGCAAGGGCAATATCGCGGTCGGCCTGATGGTCATGGGTCTTTTCATCGGCATCGGCACGGCACTGGGACTGGTGATCGGTCTCGGCCTGAACTGAGGGTTGGGTGCGAAGCGGCCTGCCAGTCCTGTTGCTCGTCCTGCTTGCCCTGCCGGAAACGGGGCATGCCGGGGTACCGCTGCAACAGGTGGATGAATGGAGCCGGGATTACGATGCCCACTTCCGCAAGTACACCAAGCGCTATTTTGGCCCCCACATCGACTGGCGCTGGTTCAAGTCGCAGGGCATCGCCGAGTCCGGACTGGATCCGGATGTTGCCAGTGAGGCCGGCGCCCGCGGCGTGATGCAGATCATGCCGGACACCTACCAGGAAATCCGCAAGCAGAACCCGCACTTCCTGGACGTCCAGCAGCCACGCTGGAATATCGCCGCCGGCATCTACTACGACCGCCAGTTGTACGACAAGTGGCGCACGCCGCCACCCGGGGAGGAACGCCTGTATTTTGCCTTTGGCAGCTACAATGCGGGCTACGGCCGCATCTATCAGGCATTCCGGCAGGTGCCACAGGAGGCGGGGTTCTGGCATGCCGTCAGGCCCTATGTGCCACCCCAGACGCGGCACTACGTCAGCCGGATTCAGCGTCTGATGACGGAACCGGCCGGCGCCGGCCTGTCACTCGAATAACGAGTGGAACATCCAGCCGGTCGCCGCGATCTCCGGCACCCACACGCGCCGCCAGTCGCCGCTGACGGCCAGTTGTCGCACCTGTGTACCTTGCGGCAGGGTTCCCAGTACCCGTGCGGATGTCGTCGGCTGCGCCCGGACATTCGCCTTGTCCACTGTCACCGCAACCGGTTTCCCTACGCGCCCCTCGCGCAGCAGGGTGTCGACTGCAGCGCCGGCTGCCGCGTCTCCCCGGTCCATATAGTCGAGCAGGACCAGTATCGCATCCTCGATGCCCTGTTCTGCCGCCTTGCGGTACCAGTGTATCGCCTGTGCCTTGTCTTCCAGGGGGCTGCCCTGCTGACCATACAGCAGGGCGAGCGCCATTTGCGCCTCGGCATGCCCGCTGCGTGCAGCCTGCTCCCAGAGTTGCCGCGCCCGCTCGATATTCACAGCGACCCCGTTCCCGTTACGGTACAGCCAGCCGAGGTTAAACTGGGCAGTCGCATTGCCTTCCTCGGCCAGCGGTGTCCAGATGCACCAGGCAGGCGCGAAGTCGCCGGCGGCGGCATATCTCTCGGCCCGGGCAAGCTCGACATCCGTATCGGCGCCGCAGGCCATGGCCAGCATGAACAGCATG
>JASFOC010000024.1:0-11801 GCA_050116715.1 Gammaproteobacteria bacterium | reverse complement strand
GCAAAATAGCGTGCGCCTTCCTGCAGGCTGTATAGCGTGGCACCGCGATGCAGGTAGTTGGAACGCTGGTCCCACACCGAATGGCCGAAGTGCCGGTCCAGCGGCTGCAGGATAGCCGCCGGTTTGTATAACAGGGTCATGCCAAACAGGATGACGAGCATGCATGCCAGGTAGGCACTCCAGTGGCGCAGGCTGAAATTGAACAGCAGCAGTGCGGCAATCGCCGCCAGCGGCACTGCTGCGGCAACAAAGTGCCAGCCGTCCAGCACCAGCAGCAGCGAACGCAGGGCGTAGACATCATCGGGCATGATCGGCCCGCCGAAGAACGAAATCTTCACGGCGTTACCGACATACAGCACCCCCATCAACAGTCCCTGCAACACCACAAATACCCAGAGCCTGCGTGACAGCGCAAACAGGACATAGCCGACAAGCAACTGCAGCAGGTAGTCGAACGGTATCGCCGCGGGCTTGATCTGTACATCGAACTGCAGGCTGCTGATCAGGTAATAAAGTGCATAGAAAAATGCCGTGGAAAAGACCGGCAGGAGTTTTTGCAGTACGGTTTTCAGGGTCGGCATGTCAGGGCCAGCAGCAGGTTGAATCCGGCACTCATGATAACCGAGAACAGGGCAATGCTGGCGTCCGCTGCCGCATCCCATGACCAGTCCACCCGGCCAGCCTCCCGGACCATTGGCAACTCGCAAGGTGGTTTGTAACGGTCAGCACGGCACGACTAGCTGTCGACACTGACCTTCCTGCGCAGCAGCTTGGCCTTGCCGCGCCGGGTCTTCTGGTCCAGGCGCCGCTGTTTGGCAGCAGTGCCAACGCGCGTCGGAATGCGGTGCTTGCGGCGCTGCAACGCACGTCTCACCAGGGTCTGCAAACGCTGCAGGGCCGCCTCGCGGTTTTTTTCCTGGCTGCGATATTGCTGCGACTTGATGACAACAACGCCATCCCGGGTGATCCGGTGGTCCGGCAGCGCCAGCAACCGCTGCTTGCAATCGCCAGGCAGTGACGAGGCCCTGATGTCGAATCGCAGGTGAATGGCGGTTGCCACCTTGTTGACATTCTGCCCCCCTGCCCCGCTGGCACGCACCGCGCTGATCTCGATTTGATCCTGCGGTATGGCGATTGTTGGCGTGATTCTCAACATGGCTCGGGGTTAGTACGGCGTGACAGGCAGCCAGTCTGCCTGCCGGGTCGGGCGCTTGTCCACACCCAGGAAACAGGGGCTTGACCGGATGGCGCTGACTTAGGGGGAATTATCTTTATAAATAAATCATTGGCCACGGAATCCACGGAAAAACACGGAATATTTATAAAAGCGTCCCTGGCTTTCATAACTTCCATGGATTCCGTGGCCATTTACAGTATCAGGATACTGGTCAGCGCCATCCGGTCATGACCCGAACCGCACCGTAAGACCGCGGCAGAGGGGGGCTACAGGTGTGCCTGCACCCAGCGAACGATGTCGGCTGCGCCCATGGCACCCGGCTGGCGCGCGACCTCCATGCCATTGCGAAACAGGACCAGCGTCGGGATGCTGCGAATACCATACTCACCAGCGATGGCCTGCGCCTCCTCGGTGTTGAGCTTGGCCAATCGCACCTGCGGTTCCAGCTGGCCTGCGGCCTGTTCAAACGCCGGCGCCATCATCTTGCAGGGACCACACCATGGCGCCCAGAAGTCGACCACGACAGGTATGTCGTTGCGCTCGATATGCTGCCTGAAACTGCCCGCCTGCAACGCCGCGGGATGGCGTGTGAACAGACCCTGCTTGCACTTGCCACAGCGCGGCGCATCGGACAGGCGTGCCGCGGGAATCCGGTTCACCGCCGCACAGTGAGGACAGACGATATGTTTTGATTCACTCATGGGTCACTCGCAATTCAGGATGGAAGCCATTGCCATAGCGCGGTAACCCGGATACCGGCCCGCGTTCCGCCGCTATAGCTGAGATGGAGGCAAACGGGAAAATTTCAATGGCAGGCGAGGCGTCTTAGCGGCGCGGGGATGGCGGGGTTTCAGTGGGCTGTGGTTTTAGTGGCACCACAGCGAACGCACCGGTACAGGGTTACCAGCCGCCCCTGCTTGCTGTCGAAGCGGCTGTCTTTTGCGACCGTCCATTTGTGGAACCCGCGCCGGCACAAGGTCTTGCCTTGCGCCTGCTGCGCGGCCGTTGGCTTTCTGAAACGAACTACATCACCCACAGCGGCACTTCCCCGATAGCGATCCGCGGCGGCAGGGACGCAGGACGCATGCTCAGTTGAGGCGGGCCCGCCTGAGCTTTGTCCGGAAACGCTGCAGCAGCGACGGCGTCTTGTATTCCTCCAGCGGTTCGATGACCTCGGCCGTGGTTGCGGCGGCTGCAGTCACAACGGCTTTTTCCCGGGTGGGCGACAGCTTTGCCTTGCCCCAGTTGATAACGTGCGCCTCAGCCATGGCCCGCGGCGGCTGCAGCGGGTCGGCTCCCAGCGTGCCCACCAGGCTCGCCAGGTATTCGGGCTGCCGCACATAAACCAGCTTGTGCTGCGCTGTTTCCAGCCGGCCACCGATGCCAAGCCGTTCCGCCTCGTCCTGGTAATCCGTGTCTTCCAGGTATTGCTGCAGGCTGTCGACGTGGCGCTGCCACAGGGCTATATCGCGCTGCTGCTTGACCTCGAGGCGTTCCTGGTACCAGTCGGAGGTCAGCAGGTGCTCGCGGGTAAACATAGCGCGGATATCCGGATGATGCGCATCCATGCCCGAATACTTGCCCGTCGCCATAATCAGCAGCAGGGCTTGCAGTGGCGGGCAGGCATCCTCGACGCTGCCGTCTTCCAGGTACTGCAGGGCCACCCGCTGCTGCGCCTCGACGATGTTGTTGATTCCATCGACAAATACATCCAGCCCCTGGGTCTCCGGCTTGAGTATTTCCTCGGTGAACACGGCACTCGGGTTGTCGAAAATCTTGCCGAGAAAACCGTGCACGAAACGTTCGGTAATGCGGTAACCGAGACGACTGGCAAGCACCGGCTTGCCGTTGTGCGTGAAGTCCTGCATTGCCTCCAGATAGCCTGACTCGATCATGAATTCCGGTCGACGCTCCTCCGGCGACAGGCGCGCCCAGATCTCGGGGATCAGCAGGCTGACATCATGATCGATGCGCACGCCGGGACCGATATGCCCTGCCGAACTGGAAAAGCCGGGATAACCGGTGAGAATAAAGGACACCAGGGCATTATTCAGGTCGGCTGTCGTACGCAGGGCGTTGAAAGGACCCTTGGTGAGCGCGCCTTCCGTACCCGCCCCGGTCGTCGAGGGCGACTTGCCGGTCAGGCTGCAGATGAAGTCCATGAACAGTTCCGGCAGGTCCTGGTAGTGGATCGGGTTGTAAACCGCCAGTGGACGGATCCCGGGCTCCGGCGGGTTGTTGCGCCGGCCCGCCAGTACCGCGTCGACGGGATGGCAGACCGCATCGTGCAGTCCCAGCTTGCGGTGGAACCGGGTACTCATCTCGGCGAGGTACTTGCGCGCCGGTCTGACCAGGTCGGGACGTGTCTGCAGGTAGCGCGGGTTCTTCGACGGCGCACCGTCGACGATGCGCGGATGCGCGGACGAGACCACGAAGCCGGTACCCCGCTCGTAGGCCTGCTTCAGCAGGTCCTGCATCGGCTGTGTGAACTGGTAGAAGGTATGTACATCCTCCACCAGCGCGTTCAGGCGTTCGCCGTGCAGCGGCTCGTAGTTGGCCAGGAAATTGTCCGGCTGCGCCATGTCCAGTTCGGTCTGCTTGTCAAAGCCGGGATGGATGGCATCGTCGGGACGCTGGAACAGGCGGTATTCACAATTCCTGACCAGCTTGACGCTGTGATCGCGGGTGTCCGCGGGGCCACAGTAGGAGATGAGCTTTTGCGGCACCACCACGGAAGCGGTGATGTCGTCTTCCATCTGCACCTTTTCGGTGGCGATATAGTCCTGGCGCAGCTTGAAGGTGCGCCACTTGGCGTCGTGATCAAAGCCTACCCGCAGGTAGGAGGCGATGATGTTGCGGTCGTGCAGTTTCAATTCGTGCGCCGGGGCACCATCCACCTCGTCCACGGAGAGATGTTTTTTCCAGGCCTCGCCCCACTCCGGACGGTAGAAGCGTTTTATCAGGAACACGAGCGCAAGAATCCGCGGGGAGATGGAGGCCAGCCATTCGTTGTATTCGTCGGTGTAGGTGGACGTCGGCGTCAGCAGCTTGATCACCGAACCCAGGCTGCGCTCCGCGTTCAGCGGCTTGCGGGTGGGGTCGCGGTCCAGGTTCTCGTAACCGGGTTTGAAGCGCCGCGAGTAGTCGTGGTTGAATATCTCCTCGACCTGGGCAAGGTCTTTCTGCAGGTCATCGACGAACAGCGAGCGGTAAATGACCGCATCATTCAGCGACTTGGAAATCTCCGACTTGCCACCGCCGGACACCGTGCTCGGCTTGTGGCAGAAGGTACCTTCCGGATCCATGCCGACCAGTCGCCAGGAAGGCGCGCCGGGATGCTTTTCCATCTCGACCTTGTAGCCGCTGGGCTGCATGTAGACCTTGCCCGGTTGCAGGCGGATCTTCTGCAGCTCGCCGTCCCTGGTCCAGGTGATGGTCTGCGCATTCAGGTCCATGCGCACTTTCTGCGGCACGTAGATAATCTCGGGATAGTTCCTGTCGATGCCGTAGCCTTCCGGCTGCAGATCCATGACGTCACCGTAGCGTTCGACCATCTCCTCGAAGGAATAGCCGGGTGTGTGGGTGCGGCTGTCCACGCCATATTCCTCACCGTGGTTGCGTCGCGGAAAGGCCAGCGCGCCGCCGGCATGTTCCTCCTCGGCAAGACCGAACAGGTTCGCGGAATAACCGATCTGCGTCTTGACTTCCTTCTTGCAGTAGCCGAAGTAGTTGTCCGCCAGCAGCGTAACGATCACGCCACCGGAATCGCGCGCCGTGAGCTTGAATGCCTGGCCGTCGTTATACAGTTCGGCCTCGTCCTCCCAGCACATGCCATCGCGACGCTGACGATCGCTGGCCTTGCTGCAGTGTGGCAGACCAACCTGCTTCTTGGTCATGCCGACCAGGTGCGGCGCCAGGATCACGCAGCCGGTCGTTCCGGTCCAGTGCTCGACATCCAGTCCGGCATCGAACTCTGACAGGTGCGGGTTACCGCCGTTACCGAAGATACTTTCCACGAAATCCAGGTTGCTGACCAGGTTGCCCGGCGCCAGGAAATGGATCTCCATGGTCTTCTCCGGTTCAACACCCGGTATCTCGGGGCAGACGATCGGGCGCAGCAGCAGCGACACGAACATGCGAGCCGGCTGCGGCAGGCTTGCGGTAAACGGAATGGTCAGCAGTTCCTGCGGCGGGTTGAGCGCTTCTGTCAGCATGTGCGCGAAGGTTCTCCGGGGTACGGCCTTCTTGTCGCCGGAAACCGGCAGGCCATCCTCGGTGATATGGAACGAGCCCTTGGTGGTACGCCGGTCACTCGCCGGGTTATGCAGCACGCCCTGTTCAACACGATAGCTGGAAACGATGTCTGAATGGAACTCGTCCTTCCCCATGGGCAATGACAGTTCCCGGGCTACCCCGTGCCGGTCGAGCACCAGGGTCTGGGAAGGCAGCGTCGGCATCCGCTCAAGATCCAGGTCGCCGAGGTAGCGCTTCAGGAAATTCTGGATACGCAGGTTGACCGGGCAATGGTAGTTGGCCAGCAGGCGGTTCTTCTCGCGGTAGCTCTTGAGCAGGTCGCTGGAAATACCGAAAAACCGGGCGGCCGATTCCGGCACACAGGTCGGCTGTCCGGATGATGCCAGCTTCAGATTGATGTAAAGCTGCAACTTCTCGCGTTCTTCTTTTGGCGATTCTGGCACCTTGTTCAGGCCAAGGGCATTGGCAAAATCCATAAAGGTTCTCTCCGCAATCGTTTTTGCCGGAACGGCATACGCTATATACACGCGGCAACCAGCGTCGCCATTCTAGCCAATCCTGCTTTGAATATCAGCGCAGCTTCAGCACATTTATTAGTTTCTACTTAAACTATACATATTATCTACTTGATATATTTATTATAAGAACGACCACTTTCCGGCAAGCCTGTGCCCACGGAAAAGCAGACAAACACGGCAAATCAGTCACCTGCGGCCGCCTCCTGACGTCATGTGGCGGGTGGCCCAGGACTGCCCGCTAGTGGGGCGGTGTAAACGCAACTGCCACCTGGCGTCGGTATTCCTGGTCAAACACGAGCTCCACCGTCATCTCGCCGCCGACCTCCTCGATCCTGACCTGCTTCAATTCCGGCAGCCGGATGGCGAGGTAACTGCACATGGCGGCCGCCATGGCTTCGTCGTCTGTTTTCAGGGCATGCACCAGGTTGGCGGCGGCAAATTGCGCACGCTGATTCAGGTCCGGGTTGCGCACGGTTTCATTACCGACCAGGATACCCGTGTCCATCGTCGCGTCCATCTTGTCGAGGTAGGCGGCCTGGTGGGCCGGCAACAGCCTGTCGCGGTCGTACTCGAGCTGTGCGATACCATTCAACAGAACGGCCATGATGCTGTTCATAATCGTCCTTCCATAAGGTGACTGAGAGAAATCAAACACACGTCCAACCGTGCACGCAACAGGATCCAAGCACCCAACGACTATGCCCGTGCTGCGCAACAGACCTGATGGCTATCTCAACTTGTTCACAACCGGCATTATGGCCACGGAATCCACGGAAGAACACGGAAAGAAATTACAATTTCCAAAAACTTTTCTGGATTTTTCCGTGGATTCCGTGGATTCCGTGGCCATTAGAAATATTGACAGCCACTCATACGTGTCAGCATTCATTTTTCAGATTGACGAGTACTAGCCGGCCTTCTTCAGTCCGACCCCCTGGCTGCTCAGGTAGTCTTCATAGTTGCCGCTGAAGTCAACCATACCATCCGGCTTCATTTCCAGTATGCGGGTCGCAATGGAGGAGACGAATTCCCGGTCATGGCTGACGAAGATCAGGGTCCCGGGATAATTCTCCAGCGCCAGGTTGAGTGACTCGATGGACTCCATATCGAGGTGGTTGGTCGGCTCATCCAGCAGCAGCACGTTCGGCTTCTGCAATATCAGGCGACCGAACAGCATGCGTGCCTGCTCACCGCCCGAGATGACATTCACCGGCTTCCTGATTTCATCCTGGGAAAACAGCAACCGGCCCAGCGTGCCGCGGATCACCTGCTCATCATCGCCGTCACTGCCCCACTGGTGCATCCAGTCGTAGAGGCTGACCTTCGACTTGAAGTCCGCGGCATGGTCCTGCGCAAAATACCCCAGCTGTGCATTCTCGGCCCACTTCAGGCGCCCCATGTCCTTGTCGAGGTCCCCGACCAGCAGCCGCAGCAGGGTGGTCTTGCCGATGCCGTTCGGTCCGATGATCGCGACCCGCTCGCCCGCCTCGATGGTCAGGTCCAGGTTGTCGATCACGGCCGGCCCGTCGCCGTAACGCTTGCACAGTCCCTCGACGTCCAGCGCGAGTCGATACAGTTTCTTCTCCTGTTCGAAACGGATGTAGGGATTCACGCGGCTCGACGGCTTGATCTCCTCCAGCTGGATCTTCTCGATCTGGCGTGCGCGCGAGGTTGCCTGGCGCGCCTTGGAGGCGTTTGCCGAAAAGCGGCTGACAAAGGACTGCAGTTCGGCAATCTGCGCCTTCTTGCGGGCATTGTCCGCCTGCAGGCGCTCCCGCGCCTGGGTGGCCGCGGTCATGTATTCATCGTAGTTGCCCGGATAGATGCGCAGTTCGCCGTAGTCCAGATCCGCCATGTGCGTGCACACGCTGTTCAGGAAGTGGCGGTCATGCGAAATAATGATCATGGTGCTGTTGCGCTCGTTGAGCACGCCCTCGAGCCAGCGAATGGTGTTGATATCCAGGTTATTGGTTGGTTCGTCCAGCAGCATGATGTCAGGGTCGGCGAACAGGGCCTGCGCCAGCAGTACCCGCAGCTTCCAGCCCGGCGCGACAGCTGACATCGGTCCGGCATGCTGTTCCAGCGGAATATCCAGACCCAGCAGCAACTCCCCGGCGCGGGATTCGGCGCTGTAGCCGTCCAGCTCGGCGAACTGGATTTCCAGCTCGGCCACCTGCATACCCTCTGCCTCGCTCATCTCCGGCAGCGAATAGATGCGGTCACGTTCCTGTTTGATCGTCCACAGCTGCTCATGCCCCATGATGACCGTGTCCAGCACACTGAATTCCTCGAAGGCAAACTGGTCCTGGCGCAATTTGCCAAGACGCTCGTTGGCATCGACAGAGACATTCCCGGAAGTCGGCTCCAGGTCGCCGCCAAGGATACGCATCAGGGTCGACTTGCCACAGCCGTTGGCGCCGATCAGGCCGTAACGGTTTCCCTCGCCGAAGCGCACGGAAATATTTTCAAACAAGGGCTTCGCCCCGAACTGCATGGTGAGATTGGCTGTAGTAATCATGGTGTGGTCCCGACGCTATACGAACCGGCCCCGTGCTGGGGCCGTAAAAGCCGGGCATTGTCTCACATTCGCAGGCCTGTCGTGCGTCGAATAGTCGTCACCCCGGAATTTTCCGCCAGGGCACAAACTCAATTATCTTGAATTTCAGACAAATGCGACCCATTCATGACAAGCTTCCCAGGGCTGCGCAGGACCGGATCGAATCACTCTGCGGCCATCAGGCTGCGAATGGTCTGTTCCACCTCCGGGTGAGCAAAGTCGCGTCCGCCCACGGCGCGAAAGACCACCCTTCCCTGCTTGTCCAGCAGGAAGGATGTCGGCAGACCCTTGACGCCGAATTCCGCCGAGACCCTGCTCTCCGGGTCGAACAGGATGGGAAACGACGGAAACACATTCAGGTCACCCATGTAGGCGAACACGTGATCGGCATCCTCCCACTGGTTGATTGCCAGCACGGCAAACGCCTGGTCACCGAGATTGCTGTACAACTGCTCCAGCGCCGGCATCTCGCGCCGGCAGGGTGGACACCAGGTTGCCCAGAAGTTGATCAGCACGACCTTGCCACGATAATCCTGCAGGGTATGCAGTTCACCGTCCATATCCGGCAGTGAAAAGTCCGGGACGCTGCGCGGCGGATCGACAGGAGCAAAGCTGTGGCTGAGTTCATCATCCGCGACTGCCGCCAGTGACAGGAGCAGCAGTACCGCTTGCAGGCCAGCCAGTCCGGCCCTAGCGTGCAGGTGCTTCAGCAGGGGCACATTCCACCTCCTCTATCGTTCTGGTATAGGTCTTGTCATTCACACGCCAGGAATACTCCAGGTCGAAACGGCTGCCCGGTGTCAGGCCGATCGTGGTAAAACCCTGCCCCCAGTCGCCAACCTCGAAGACCTGGTCATCGGGCAGCATGGACCAGCGGAAGGCCACGCCCATATCGCGCCATTCCTGCACCCATTCCGTCTTGGTCCGTATGGAGTGGCGCTCGCCGTCCGGGGTGATGTAACGCCAGTCCGCTACCCGGTAGGCAACCGGCCCCGCGCTGCGGTTGTGCAGAATGGTACCGAAAACGCAGTAGCCGCTGACCTTGTCGACGATCTCGCGTGGCAGGCCACGCGAGCTGTACACGGCGCGCACGTAATCCGGCAGCACCTGGATGAGTTCCAGTTCCAGTGCATCGCCCTGCGACTGCCATGACAGCAGACCCGTATCAGGGTTGACATTTTTCTCGATGTTGCTGTCCGCAACAGCCGGCTGGAACAACACGACAAGCCCGGCCACAAGGAGTTGCAGGCAACAGCGTTTCATGCCGGCTTGCGTCCAGAATAAACCAGCTTGAGCAGCAGGATCAGCAGCGGCGTGCCATGCAGGAACAGGTCGAAGATATCGATGGGCCTGACCAGCGTTCCGGCGAACAGCATCTTCAGCTTCTCCCACAGGTGCGGTTCGGGGGTAAAGGGTGCCAGGGCCAGCAACACGGCCAGCGGCACGATGACGACATAGGGTATGCTATCCAGCCACTTCATGGGGAATTTCACTCGATTCTCTCGGGTACACTGTCATCAATAGTAGCGGAGTTTGCTTCCGCTTTCACACGAGTTTCAGGCATGGTTTCAGAAAGGGGGCAGTATGAGGAGCATCTTCAGGTACTTTTTCAGGGCGGTGCATTACACGGTCGGCCCGCTGCTCCTGCTCTGGGAAAAACTGGCAGCGCCTGCCGGCATGAAGCGACCGGCCGAAGTACAGCAGCAGGTAGACGCAAGCACCCGCAGCCTGGTCCTTTACCAGTTCCTGATGTGCCCGTTTTGCATAACGGTCCGACGCGCCATCAAACGACTGTCACTCAACATCGAAACACGCGACGCCCTGCGTGACACGGCCAGCCGCCAGCAGTTGTTGCAGGGCGGCGGGCAGGTGCAGGTTCCCTGCCTGCGGATTACCGACGAGCACGGCAACGACACCTGGATGTACGAATCCCGGGCCATCGTCAGCTACCTGCAGGCAGTGTACGCAAGCCCTTCCGGGGAGGGGCGTACCTGAACCCCGCCAGCCACGCAGACGTCGCTGCATCGCTAGGTACCCGATAACATCCGGTGCAGCACGGCCATCTGCACCAGCATGCGGTTGCGCGCTTCGGCTATAACGACACTGCGCGGACCGTCGAGGATGCTGTCAGCAACTGTAACACCGCGGCGAACCGGCAGGCAGTGCATGAAGCGGCAGTCACTCGCCGCATTCCCGAACCAGGCTTCGTCGACGCACCAGTCGCGCAGTTCACGCTTGAACGCGTCCTCTGCGCATTTATTGCCGTAATGACGCGGGGATGCCCATGAATTCACATAGATAACCTGGCTGCCTTGCATGGCGCCGGATCTATCGTCGGTCTCAGTCACCGAGCCTCCACTGATTTCCGCCGCCCGCCGCGCCTTTTCCATAACAGGACCAGGCAATTCAAACCCCTCCGGCCGCAACACCGTGACATCCATTCCCCGCAAGGCGGCCATATGCAGGGTTGCGGCAGGCACGGCCAGGGGTAATGGCTGCGGATGCCAGGTCCATGACAGCACGAACTTTCCAGTGTTTGCCGGTATTCCCAGGTCATCCAGGGTTTTCCAGTCGGCAAGGCTTTGGCACGGGTGATTGATTGCAGATTCCATATTGATGTATGGCGTATCGACAAGCGATGTCAACTCGTGGAACTGGCGGTCAGCGAGATCATCAGCAAGATTTTCCCTTCTCGCAAAGGCACGTATACCGATGGCATCGCCGTAGGAAGCAATCACGGGAACCGCTTCACGAACATGTTCGGCTGCAACACCATCCATGACGATGCCCGAGCGGGACTCAAGACCGTGTATCGACATATGCGGAGAAACAACAAAGGTGCCGCCCCCCAGGCGGGCCATGGCTGACTGGAATGAAACCACTGTTCGCAATGATGGGCTCAGAAACAGCAACGACAGTACCTTACCCTCCAGTGTGCGCGGCTCCGGTTTTTCATCGAGCCTGCAGGCAAGCGCGAGCAACTCCTTTATTTCAGCGCGACTAAAATCTGCCAGGTCATTAAAGCACTTCATATTTGATTCATCTCCACTTTGGCATGCCAGAAATCACTGCGGGTATTGTAACGTCACGAAGCCCTGCAGCGGCTCGATTTCGAAAGTCCAAGGAAACGCCCGACGATTCGTCATCCCGGCACTGGCCGTATTGCAATTTCTCCCTGTTCCGATCCCTGCAGATACCGGAAGGGCAAATAACGGCTCAACCAGATCCGTCTCAACAGTTGTTGTCGCTGCAAACGGGCAAACTGTCCATCGACCCGGCACTGTCACAGAGCCAG
>JASFOC010000023.1:0-11905 GCA_050116715.1 Gammaproteobacteria bacterium | reverse complement strand
ACGACGTTGATCTCGGCCATGGGTTTCTTGCGGATGCGGTGCCGTGCCATTTAATCAGTCGCCCGGCGACCGCCCTCGGCGGCGGAGCCATGTGCCTGTCGCTGCAGGATGGTGGAGAATTCCTCGAGGAAGTTGTCGTAGCGGTTAATCAGCCGCTCCACGTCATTGGAGTAGCGATTGTAGGCAATCACCGCCGGAATCGCGGCGAACAGGCCCATGGCGGTGGCGATCAGTGCCTCGGCGATGCCGGGCGCTACCATCGACAGTGTCGCCTGCTGGGCATTGCCCAGGCTGCGAAAGGAATTCATGATGCCCCACACCGTGCCGAACAGGCCGACATAGGGACTGGTCGAACCGACGGTGGCAAGAAACGACAGGTGCGTTTCCAGGTCATCGGTCTCGCGTGACAGCACCACCCGCATGACGCGTTGCGCCCCTTCCACCACGCTGCGTGCGTCGTTGCCGCTCTGCTTGCGCAGGCGCGCGAATTCGCTGAAGCCGGCCTGAAAGATACCAGCCATGCCGATGGCACCGTCAGGGCTCGTTGACACTTCGCGATACAACTTGGCGAGTTCGCCCCCGGACCAGAAGCGGTCCTCGAAATCATCCGCCGCCTCGCGTGCCGCCTGCAGCGCGCTGCGGCGGCGGAAGATCATGGTCCAGGAGATCACGGACACCACCAGCAGCAACAGCATGACCAGCTTCACGACCAGGCTGGCGCCGGCTATCAGATGAAAAAACGACATGTCAGCCGCCATTAACGATCTCCTTGAGAATGCTGTCCGGTAGGGGTTGGGGACGAAACGTTGCCGCCTCGAGGCAGGCAATCTTTACCATGCCGGTGCACAACGGGCCACCGGCATCGCCGTGCCGCAGCACGTCCTGCTGCAGGGTAAGGCTGGCCCTGCCGCGACGGCGAATATCCACAGTGACGTCGAGCCGGTCATTGAAAACTGCCGGTCGCAGGTAATCGATACTGGCGGAGCGTACCGCGAACAGGATGCCCTGTTCCGCCAGCAGACTGTCCTGTTCAAAACCCAGTGAGCGCATCCATTCGGTCCTGGCCCGCTCCATAAAACGCAGGTAGTTGGCGTAGTACACCACGCCGCCGCTGTCGGTATCCTCGTAATAGACGCGAACGTCCCATTGAAACAATGCCACTGGAAAACTGCCTTTTAAAACACACTAGTGACCACAGGGCCAGCGCTAAATTCCCGGTACCGGCAAAATGTCGCCCTGCGGTGACAAGGCGGGGAGAAAGTCCCGCTGAGAAACGGCATATGCTGACTCAGTTCGATGCATCCCCGGTGGATTCCCCGGCGAACAACTCCAGCGAGGCAGCGCCTGACTGGGTCGGCGGCTTGAGCCCGCAATGCAGCCAGGCATTGCGCGTCGCCATGCGACCGCGCGGCGTGCGCATGAGAAATCCCTGCTGGATCAGGTAAGGTTCCAGCACGTCCTCGATGGTGCCGCGCTCCTCGCCGATGGCTGCAGACAGGTTGTCCACGCCAACCGGTCCGCCGGCAAATTTCTCGATAATCGTCAGCAACAGCTTGCGGTCCTGGGCATCGAAGCCCTGCTCATCCACTTCCAGCATCGCCATGGCGGCCGCGGCCACCTCGCGGGTGACGCGACCGTTGGCCTTGACCTCGGCGTAGTCGCGCACCCGTCGCAGCAGGCGGTTGGCGATGCGCGGCGTACCGCGCGAGCGGCGTGCCAGTTCCGCCGCGCCCTCGACATCCAGTTCGATCCCGAGGATGCCGGCAGCCCGCTGCAGGATCGCCGCGAGGTCCGCAGTATTATAAAACTCCAGCCGCTGCACAATGCCGAAACGGTCACGCAACGGCGACGTCAACAAACCGGCACGCGTGGTCGCACCAACCAGGGTAAAGGGCGGCAGGTCCAGCTTGATGGAACGCGCCGCGGGGCCCTCGCCGATCATGATATCCAGCTGGAAGTCCTCCAGCGCGGGATACAGGATCTCCTCGACCACGGGGCTGAGGCGGTGAATCTCGTCGACGAACAGCACGTCATTGGGTTCAAGGTTGGTCAGCAGCGCAGCCAGGTCGCCGGGCCGCTCCAGCACCGGGCCGGAAGTATGTCGCAGGTTGACGCCGATCTCGTTGGCGATGATGTGTGCCAGCGTGGTCTTGCCCAGACCGGGCGGCCCGAAGATCAGGGTATGGTCCAGGGCGTCGCCGCGGCCGTTGGCGGCCCGGATGAAGATGTCCATCTGCTCCACGACCTGCGGCTGGCCCACGTAGTCGGCAAGGCGCTGCGGGCGCACCGTGCGGTCAATCACCGCGTCCTCCCGGGAGCCCCGGGGCGTGACCAGTCGATCGGCCTCAATCATGGCGTGGTAGCCCGCGTGACGCACCCGCCGGCCACTGGCCTGCCTGAAAGCCCTCAAGCGAAGTGAACATAAGCATGTGTAATCCGGCAAATCCCATGGATAAATCTGTAACCGGCCAGCGGCCTGTCCGCGTCCTGGCTACGGCTGCAACCTGCAGGCTAGTTTCATCGCAAGCGGCAGCCGAATCAAGTTATCCCCCTCGTCTACAGGCCCGGGCATGCATCCGGCCCTGCACGGTGTTACAGGATGAAACGTCTCCTGCTGTATCGACTCCACTGTGCCTCCTGCATGAGGTCCTGTCTCCATTTCGCTGGAACATCCCAACAGGCGGCAACGCTGCCCCCCGGCTGGCTCGCGGCCAGCCGGCCGCTACAGGTGTTTTGTGCAACGTTCGGGTTATTGCACCGTGCGCTGCAAGGCGCGGCGGATGATTTCCCCGGAGGACAGTTCTGCACTGTCGATGGCGCGCACCATGCGGCTGGCCTCCTGCGGCTTGTAACCCAGTCCGACCAGGGCGCTGACCGCATCCTCGACGGGACTGGCTGCAGCGTCACTGGACAATTCACCGCCTGCGGCGCGCATCCCGCCCTGCCCGCTTTCCAGCCTGTCGCGCAGTTCGATGATGAGTCGTTCCGCGGTTTTCTTGCCGATGCCCGGCAGGCGCACCAGCGCCGCGGCGTCGCCCTCCTGCACACAGCTGATGAAGCGCGGGGACTCCATGCCCGAGAGTATCGCCAGCGCCAGCCGTGCACCGACCCCGTTGACCTTGAGCAGCATGCGGAACAGGGTGCGGTCGCCGGGTTTCAGGAAACCGTAGAGGGTGTGCGCGTCCTCGCGCACGGCGAGATGGGTATACAGGGTGACTTCCGTGCCGACATCCGGCAGTTCATAGAACGTGGTCAGCGGCGCGTCGACCTCGTAGCCGACACCCTGCACGTCCAGCAACAGCGTGGGTGGTTGCCTGGAAAGCAGGCGGCCGCGCAGCAGGCCGATCACGATGCGGCTCCGCCCGGCACACGCTGCAGGGTCACCATGCGGGCACGGGTGTCGCGGTGGTGGCCGTGGCATACCGCCACACCCAGGGCATCGGCGGCATCGCTGGGCGGGGTTTTCTGCAGTGCCAGCAGCACGCAGATCATGTGCTGTACCTGTTCCTTGGTGGCACCGCCCCTGCCGACCACGGCCTGCTTGATTTCACGCGCGGCATATTCGTCCACCGGCAGGCTGTGGTGCACGCCGGCACAGATGGCCGCGCCGCGCGCCTGGCCAAGCTTCAGCGCGGAATCGGCATTCTTGTTGAGAAACACGCGTTCCACCGCCATTTCCTGCGGCATGTATTCAGCGATGATGGTACTGACCCCCGTGAAGATGATACCGAGGCGCTCCGCCAGCGAGTCCCCCTGCGTGCGGATGCAGCCGCTGGCAACATAGGTTGTCTGCCGCCCGGCGTGGTCGATGATCCCGTAACCGGTGACCCGGGAACCGGGATCAATGCCAAGGATACGCGTCATGCCCGCGCGTCTGTCATGGTCTCGGATACCGCGGCCGGGTCACCGGCTAGCCCAGCTGTTCCAGGATTTCTTCGGAAATATCCGCGTTGGAATAGACGTTCTGCACGTCATCGAGATCCTCCAGCCGGTCCAGCATCCGGATCATCTTCTCCGCGTCTTCCAGTTCCAGCGCAACGGTATTGTCGGCGCGCATGGTGACTTCGGCATTTTCCGGTTTCAGCCCCGCCGCTGTCATGGTGGTCTTGATGTCGACGAAGGCGTCGGGCTGCGTCAGCACGTCCACGGAGCCGTCGTCATAGCTGACGACGTCCTCGGCACCGGCCTCCAGCGCCGCCTCCATGATGGCGTCCTCGTCACTGCCTTTCGGGTAGCTGAGGATGCCGGACTTGGTGAACTGGTAGGCGACCGAGCCGTCGGTACCCAGGTTACCGCCCGCCTTGGTGAAGGCATGCCGCACCTCGGCCACGGTGCGGTTACGGTTATCGGTCATGCAATCGACCATCACCGCAACACCGCCGGGGCCGTAGCCCTCGTAGCGCACCTCCTCAAAGTTATCGCCATCCATCGCCCCCGAGCCGCGCTTGATGGCGCGCTCGATGGTGTCCTTGGTCATGTTGCCGGCCAGCGCCTTGTCGACCGCCAGCCGCAGGCGTGGGTTGCAGGCCGGGTCGGGGTCGCCCATGCGGGCAGCCACGGTAATCTCGCGGATCAGCTTGGTGAACAGCTTGCCGCGCTTGGCATCCTGGGCATTTTTCCGGTGTTGTATGTTGGCCCATTTACTGTGTCCTGCCATGTTCGCTACCTCTTGCAACTCAATCCGCGCATTCTACCATTGCCCGCGTTCGGTTTTATAGCTTGTAAATCAGGCTCATAAAGATTTACCCGAAACCGGGAAGCGGCCGTCGTGGAGAAAGCCGCAGACCGCCCGGGCAACCGGCCGGGAAAACAGCAGGCCGAAATGCGTACTGGGGAAGGTGATTGCCTCATGCGGGCCCTCGAGCCGGGTTTCGGACAACATGACCGTCCCGTCATTGACCTCGCCGAAACCGCCCAGCAGCCTGCCGATGCCGCAAGGCCGGGTGCCCGCAATCGTGCCGAGTGCCTGCTGCCCGTTCCAGCGGGGCCCGCCGCCAAGCAGGGCCCCCGCCCCGCTGCGACCGATCAGCCAGCGCGAAATACGCCGTGCATGCAGGCGCTGCGCGATGACGCTGCCATTGACCGGGCTGCCCAGCAGCACGATGCGGCCCCGGACCAGGTCCGGGTTGTCCTGCAGGGCCTGCAGGATCACCAGGCCACCCAGGCTGTGCCCGACCAGGTGGACGGTGGCAGCACCTTCCTGCCCTACCCGCTCGACCAGGCGCGCCGCATTCTGCAGCAGCGGCAGACGCAGCGAGGGATAGCGAAACAGCCGGGTGCGGTAGCCGCAGCGGCGCAGGCGCCGGGCCAGCGGGATGAGTTCCAGGCTGGTCATCCAGATGCCGTGCACCAGTATGACAGTTTCACGCATTACGCCACCGGCACGAAATCGAGGATGGCATCGCGGTTGGTCCACGAAAAAGCAAGTTCTGCCGCGGCGCAGCGTTCCAGCCAGCGGTACGCAACGTGTTCGCGCGGGTTCAGTGTAACCGGCGGGTGTCCGGTGCAGTCCGCGATGAAGACATGTTCCCGGTTGCGCGTGACACCCGGCGCATAGCGTGCCTGCCAGGCCGGCAGGATGGTGAAGGTGTTGACCCGGTGACAGTCGCGGACGTTGAGCGCCAGCCCGGTTTCCTCATGCAGTTCCCGCCGTGCCGCGGCCAGCGGTGCCTCGTCCCGGCGGAGTGAACCGGTCACCGACTGCCAGAGACCCGCGGGGTGGGTACGCTCCAGCAGGAGCACTTCGGCGGCATCGTTATAGACAACCACCAGCACGGATTCCGGCCGCTTGTAGTCTGGATGATTCACCCGGAATTATGGGGACAGTATACTTATCTCTCAAGAGAGATAAGTATACTGTCCCCCTATTTACCTATTCCTCGATCCTGGGCGGCTTGCGCAGGTGGATACCCAGCTCGATTAACTGGCCGGTCGCGACCGCCGACGGCGCCGAGGTCAGGGGACAGGCAGCCGTCTGGGTCTTCGGGAAGGCCATGACTTCGCGTATCGAGCTGGCACCGGTCATCAGCATCACCAGCCGGTCCAGGCCAAAGGCCAGGCCACCATGCGGCGGACAACCGTATTTGAGTGCATCCAGCAGGAAGCCGAACTTTTCCCGGGCCTCCTCGTCACCGATGCCCAGCAACTGCAACACGGCCTGCTGCATCCCGGTGCTGTGGATACGAATGGATCCCCCCCCCAGCTCGGTGCCGTTCAGCACCATGTCATAGGCGCGTGACAGGCTGTTGCCGGGATCGGCTACCAGCACTGCGGGGTCATCGATGTTTGGCGCGGTGAAGGGATGATGCAGCGCCATCCAGCGATTGGTTTTCTCGTCGCGCTCGAACATGGGGAAGTCCACCACCCATACCGGCGCCCAGTCGCCCTGCAGCAGGCCGCGATCATGCCCCAGCTTGACGCGCAGCGCGCCCAGCGACTCGTTCACCACTGTGGTGCGATCGGCACCGAAGAACACCAGGTCGCCGGTTGCGGCCCCGGTACGCTCGATAATGGCATCGACCACCGCGTCGGGCAGGAACTTCAGGATCGGGGACTGCAGCCCCTCGCGCCCGGCGCTGACATCGTTCACCTTGATATAGGCAAGCCCGCGTGCGCCGTACTTGCCGACGTAGCCGGTGTAATCGTCGATGTCCTTGCGGCTGATCTCGCAGCCGCCCGGCACCCGCAGTGCCGCCACGCGTCCGCCCGGGTCGTTGGCCGGTCCGGCGAACACCTTGAATTCGACGTCCTGCATCAGGTCGCCCAGGTCGACCAGTTCCAGCGGAATGCGCAGGTCGGGCCGATCGGTGCCGAAGCGCTGCATCGACTCGGCATAGCTCATGCGCGGGAACGGGTCCGGCAGGCTGACGCCGAGCACCTCCCGGAACAACTCGCGCACCATGCTCTCCATCAGCAGCATGATGTCGTTCTCGTTCATGAACGAGGTTTCGACGTCCAGCTGGGTGAATTCCGGCTGGCGGTCGGCGCGCAGGTCCTCATCGCGAAAGCAGCGTGCAATCTGGTAATAGCGGTCCATGCCGCTCATCATCAGCAGCTGCTTGAACAGCTGCGGCGACTGCGGCAGGGCGAAAAACTCACCGGGATGGGTACGGCTCGGCACCAGGTAATCGCGCGCGCCCTCCGGCGTCGAACGGGTCAGGACCGGCGTCTCGATATCGATAAAACCATGGCTGTCCAGGAAGCTGCGCAGGGAATGGGTGATGCGCGCCCGCAGGCGCAGCTTTTCCTGCATTTCCGGACGGCGCAGATCAATGTAGCGATAGCGCAGCCGGGTCTCCTCGTGGATGTCGGTATCTTCCAGCTGGAACGGCGGGGTCTCGGCGGCATTCAGCACGTTCAGTTCCAGCCCCAGCACCTCCACCTGCCCGGTCGCCATGTCCGGGTTGACGGTACCTTCCGGACGCAGCCTGACCCGCCCCTTTACCTGCAGCACGTACTCGTTGCGGATGCGCTCGGCCGTTGCGAAGGTGGCCGGCCGGTCCGGATCGAACACCACCTGCAACAGCCCCTTGTGATCACGCAGGTCGACGAAAATCACGCCACCGTGGTCGCGCCGGCGGTGTACCCAGCCGCACAGGGTCACCTCCTGGTCGAGGTGTGATTCGTTGAGTTCACCACAATAAACGCTGCGCATGGCTGGTATTCCTTTGAAATCGCGGGATGGTACGGACTCGGGGCAGCCGACGCAACCGGCGCCGCGCCCGGGTGTCCGTCACATCACTATGAACTGCCTGATTTTTTTGTCGCGGTCGCGGCGCCGCTGGCAGCCGGTTTGGCAGGTTTCGTGCTACTGTCGCCACCCTTGTCGGATTGCACCACGTTCTTCTTGCTGCCGGTCTTGAAGTCGGTTTCGTACCAGCCACCGCCCTTGAGGCGGAACGCGGAAGCGGAAATCAGTTTTTTCAACGCCTCGGCACCGCATGCAGGGCAGGTCGTCAGCGGCGGCTCGCTGATCTTCTGCAGGGTTTCAAGAACATGCCCGCAGGCACCACACTGGTATTCATAAATCGGCATATCGATAACCTTCCAACACCCGGGCTGGCAAAACGCACAGTGCTGCGCACTGACCTGATTTCAGCAAACGCCGTATTATAGGGCCACCGGGATGCCGGTCATAGTAATAGATACCCCCGGGCGCGGGCCGCCACTATGCCTGCCCGCGGTGTATAGTGCCTGCCCGAGTCCCGGCAGCGAAGCCGTAACCCAGAGCAGCAGGATGCCTCGAGACAGCAGCATGATACACAGCCGACCCACCACCCTGCCCGAGACCCGCGGCAACGACATCAAGACGTTGCGGGCACTGGCACCGTTCCTCTGGGCCTACCGGGGCCGGGTGCTGCTGGCGCTGGGTTTCCTGGTGCTGGCGAAGGTCGCCAACGTCGGCATTCCCCTGGTGCTGAAAGACATCGTCGACAGGCTGGACAGCAGCACCCACGCCACCCTGGTGCTGCCGCTGGGTCTGCTGGTGATGTACGGCGCGCTGAAACTGGCCAGCTCGCTGTTCACCGAGCTGCGCGACTCCATCTTCGCGCGGGTGCGCCACGGCGCCATGCGCAGCGTCTCCCTGAAGGTCCTGGAGCACCTGCACAGGCTGTCGCTGCGCTACCACCTGGAGCGCAAGACCGGCGGCCTGTCGCGCGACATCGACCGCGGCACCCGCAGTGTCAGCTCGCTGATGAACTACATGGTCTTCAGCATCCTTCCGACACTGGTCGAGATCACGATGATCGCCGGCATCCTGCTGATCCGCTACGACGTCTGGTTCGCGGTCATCACCTTCACCGCGGTGGTCGTGTACGTGACCTTCACCATGCTGGTGACGGAATGGCGCATGAAATACCGGGTGACGATGAATGCCTTTGACTCCCGCGCCAACACCGAGGCCGTCGACAGCCTGCTGAACTACGAAACCGTGAAGTATTTCGGCAACGAGGACTACGAACTGCGGCGCTACGACGACAGCCTGCGGCAATGGGAAACCGCCGCGGTGCAGAGCCAGACATCGCTGTCCCTGCTGAATACCGGGCAGGCCGCCATCATCGCCCTGGGTGTCACCTCGATCATGCTGCTTGCCGGGCAGGGCGTGGTCGATGGCAGTATGACCCTCGGCGACCTGGTGCTGGTCAATGCCTTCCTGCTGCAGCTGTTCATTCCGCTGAATTTCCTCGGCATCGTCTACAGCCAGCTGAAACATTCCATTGCCGATATGCAGCTGATGTTCGAGGTGCTGGAACAGCCGCCGGAGATCGTCAACCGTCCCGGCGCCCGCGATCTCGATCCCGGCGCTGCCGGGGTACGCTTTGAAAACGTTTCCTTTGCCTACGATCCGGCGCGCCCGATCCTGCATGACATCAGCTTCAGCATCGCCCCGGGAGAAAAGGTCGCCGTCGTCGGGCCGAGCGGTGCCGGCAAGTCGACCCTGGCGCGATTGCTGTTCCGCTTCTATGACATTCCGCAGGGCCGCATCCTGATCAATGGCCAGGATATCAGCGAGGTGACCCAGGACAGCCTGCGCCGCGCCATCGGTATCGTCCCGCAGGACACGGTGCTGTTCAATGACACGCTATACTACAACATCGCCTATGCCAGGCCGGACGCGAGCCGCGCCGAGATCGAACAGGCGGCCCGGCTTGCCAACATCCACGGCTTCATCGCCGGCCTGCCGGCAGGTTATGACACCGTGGTGGGCGAACGCGGCCTGAAACTGTCGGGCGGCGAAAAGCAGCGGGTTGCCATCGCCCGCGCGGTCCTGAAAAACCCGCCGGTGCTGGTCTTCGACGAGGCAACGTCCAGCCTGGATTCCCACTCTGAACAGTCCATCCTCGACGCCCTGCGGGAAGCGGCAGCGCACCATACCACGCTGGTCATTGCGCACCGACTCTCCACCATTGTCGACGCTGACCAGATCCTGGTCATGCAGGACGGCCGCATCATCGAAACCGGCATTCACCAGGCGTTGCTGGAAAAGAACGGCGCCTACGCGCGCTTGTGGCGCCTGCAGCAGGAGGAATCCCGGCGCGAACAGATCACAGCCGCCGGCGAGTGAGTGGCGAGCAGTTGAAACCAGTTGAGGTGCGGATACAGCCGTCCCTGAATGCAAAGAACCTGCCGTACGGCGGGTTCTTTGCAGGGATAACCGGCAGGTTTACATGTTCAGGCGCAGGCCAAGGAACAGGTCGTTCGTGCTTTCGTCGCTGTAGTGGGTTCCCTCGAAGCGAATGGCGAATTTTTTGGTTAGGTCGTAGACCATACCGATGCCGAAACCGGTTTCGGAGTTACTCACGTCGCGATGGATGACGTGCGGCGTCATCTCGAGCTGCTTCAACGCCTGGATACGTCCGTAGATCTTGGCCTCGTAGCCTTCTTCCGACTCATTGATGTTGGTCTTGTAACCGAGGCCATCCGGTCTTGCGTTACCCGTGTATTCATCGTCTACATAGCTCAGCGTGCCTACCAGGTCGATCTTGTCCGTGATCGGGTAGTGGCCGCCAAGCCCCAGCTGGAATTCATCAAGATCGATATCCACGCTGGAAGCGTTGTCGATATCGTCGATCCACAGTCGCGTATATTCACCTATAACATGAATGTAGTCAGTGGCACCGTAGGATAATGCGACCCTGAAACCGTCACCACTCCCAGAGTCCGAATCCACATTGCGATAGCCCGCCTCGGCAAAGGTGTAATCGAATCCGGCAGCAGCGGTCAGTTGCGAGAACGCCGCAAGGCTGGTGGCAGCGGCAATACCCAGGAAATATTTATTTGTCATCGAACCCCTCCGGAATAAGCGTATTATGATCGTCGTTGTTTCGCGTAATCTAGCGATACTATGTTATTAAAGCCCCGTTATTCAAGTCATTTACATACAGGCACCCTTCCCTGTGGCCAGCCCGGATCGCCGCTGGCAAACCGGGGAATATCGCGCACAGCCATTCGGCAGGCTGGCGAAAGGGATTACAACGACTTATCCGGCATGACAGGCAAGACCATACTCATCACCGGCTGTTCCTCGGGTATCGGCCTGTGCGTGGCCCGCGGCATGCAGGCGCGCGGCTGGCGGGTATTTGCCAGTGCACGCAAGCCGGAGGACGTCGCCAGGCTGGGGGATGAAGGACTGGAAAGCCTGCAGCTGGACCTGGATGATTCCGCCTCTGTCACGGCAGCAGTCGAGGAAGTACTGGCGCGCAGCGGAGGAACGCTCGACGCGCTGTTCAACAACGGCGCCTATGGACAACCCGGCGCGGTCGAGGACCTGTCGCGCGAGGTGCTGCGCGAGCAGTTCGAAACCAACCTGTTCGGCTGGCACGAGCTGACCCGGCGGGTGCTGCCGGTCATGCGCCGCCAGGGACACGGCCGCATCGTTCAGCACAGCTCGGTGCTGGGGTTTGTCGCGCTGCGCTACCGCGGGGCCTACAATGCCAGCAAGTACGCCCTGGAGGGTTTGACCGACACCCTGCGTCTGGAGCTGCGCGGCAGCAATATCCACGTTTCACTGATCGACACCGGACCGGTCAGCAGCCGCTTCCGGGAAAACGCACACGCCGCCCTGCTGCGTAACATCGACCTGGAAAACAGTGTGCACCGGGCACACTACGCGCGGGTGTTAAAACGCCTGACCACGCAGGGTCCCGTGGTGCCGTTCACCCTGCCCCCGGAGGCCGTGCTGCAGAAAGTCGTGCAGGCACTGGAAAGCCGCAACCCCCGGCCGCGCTACTACGTCACCTTCCCGACTTATTTATTTGCATTTCTGAAACGCATCCTGCCGCAACGCACACTGGACCGGATTCTTTACCGAATCTGAGCACTGATAGGCGGGGACAGCTGATAGGCGGGGACAGTATACTTAATTCGCAGGCGAATTAAGTATACTGTCCCCGGTCATGCTCAG
>JASFOC010000022.1:0-12005 GCA_050116715.1 Gammaproteobacteria bacterium | reverse complement strand
CCTGGCGTATTTCAACCTGGCTCCGCATTTGCAGGGGGTGTCGGGAGAACGGGCGATCGAACCGTTCCGCCAGGATGCGGTCGGCGATGAACTGCTGCAGGATCGGGACGCCGCCGTGCTGCAGGGCATGGTGCTGGATGTCAGTGTGCACAGCCTGGATGAACTCAAGGTGCTGCTTGATCGTGCCGAAGAGGTTGCCGCACGCCCGCAATCGCAGGGTGAAAAGGCCGCTGTGGTGCTGGTGCTGCATGGTCCCGAGGTGGAATTCTTTGCGATCAGCAACTACCCGCGTTACAAGGATATTGTCGACCAGGCCGCGCGGCTGGACGCCTTCGATGTGGTGGATGTGAAGATATGCCAGTCAATGATGGAGCGACTGGGGGTGGAGCGTGAAGATATCCCTGCCTTTATCGAACAGGTTCCCTACGGGCCCGGTGAGGTGGAGCGGCTGGTCAGGGAAGGCTACGTTTACTTCTAGCCCGCTATTGCAGCAGACGCTGGCCAGCTGCGGTTGACGTGCATGGAACTGCTCCCGGCAGGAGCGGCGGGGCTAATCGCATTTACCCCGCATCTTTCTGCACTGCCTAGCTGCTGCGGGCCGCCAGCATGTTTTCGATGATCGGTGCCAGGATGATTTCCATGGCAAAGCCCATCTTGCCTGCCGGCACCACGATGGTGTTGCGCCTGGACATGAATGAGTCCTTCAGCATGTTCAGCAGATAGCTGAAGTCGACCTCGAGTTTCTTCGGGTCCTTGAAGCGAATGACCACGAAGCTTTCATCCGCCGTCGGGATGTCGCGCGCGATGAACGGGTTGGAGGTGTCGACAGTCGGAACGCGCTGGAAATTGATGTCGGTGCGGGAGAATTGCGGCGTAATGTAGTGCACGTAGTCATGCATGCGGCGCAGAATGGTGTCGGTAACGGCCTCTGTCGAGTAACCGCGCTGTTCACAGTCACGGAAGATCTTCTGGATCCACTCCAGGTTGACGATCGGCACAACGCCGATAAGCAGGTCGACATAGCGCGCAACATCGGCATCGTCAGTTACGATGCCGCCGTGCAGGCCTTCATAGAACAGCAGGTCTGTACCGGCTTCAATCTTTTCCCATGGCGTGAACTCGCCGGGTTTCTGGCCGAAAGGTTCGGCTTCCTCGTCGCTGTGCAGGTAGTAGCGGCGTTCACAGCTGCCGGTTTCGCCATAGCTTTTAAATGTCTCCTCCAGCTTGTCGAATACGTTGGCCTCGGGCCCGAAATGGCTGAAGCTGTGATTGCCGGATTCCTCCGCTTCCTTCATCGCCACCTTCATGGAGGCACGGTCATAACGGTGGTAACTGTCACCTTCGATGACGACGGGATTCACCCCCTCACGCAGGAAGATATGTTCAAACGCCACCTTGACAGTGGTGGTGCCGGCACCGGATGAGCCGGTAACAGCGATGATCGGATGTTTCTTGGACATGAAAAGCTCCTTTCCCTGATCTCAAGGTTTACATGAGCAAGGCATAGTTGAATGCGGGCCGGCCCGGATTGTTCCTGCGAAATCCCCGTCCAGCTGTTGAACCAAGCCGCTTATTGAACCATTTTTATGTTGCCCGACTCAAGTGACCCTGCTTCCTGAATTGACGCCTGATTTCTAAGCATTTGATATTCAGTGCGATACTGGCTGCCATGGAGTTTGCTGCCGCTGCCTGTCAGTGCTGGATTTCAGGGTGTGTGTCGTTATGCAGCGGTTGTCTGCGTTGCAATGCAGACGATGACGCTGCACCGGGATCGAGGGGGTCGAGTGTGCCGAAGTAACCGCTGGCGCGATCACTATCGATGCGTGTTTATCGCTGGCAGCGCCTTGCATGCCGCGCTCCGGACTCCTGTTTGCAACACAAATGCAATATAATTGTGCGCTTAGCAGCACAGCCGGAGAAGGTGCAAGCGTTCGCCTGATTGCTGTTTTCGTCAAACCGGACTGCCCAATGAATGATGCTACGAAACGCGATGACTGGAAGTACCGCCTGTTACCCTTTCGTCGCTGGATCGTGGAACTCAGGAAGCCGGGAATCCTGCATGCTGACCTGATTGCAGGCATCACGGTGGCGCTGGTACTGGTGCCGCAGTCGATGGCTTATGCGCAGCTTGCCGGCCTGCCGGCATACTACGGTTTGTATGCGTCCTTCCTGCCCGGTATCGTGGCAGCACTGTTCGGTTCGTCGCGACAGCTGGCTACCGGCCCGGTGGCCGTGGTTTCTCTCATGACCGCATCGGCCCTGGAGCCGATTGCGCATGGCAACGCCGAACTTTATATCGCCTATGCCGTCATGCTGGCGCTCATGGTGGGCATTTTCCAGATGGCACTGGGTCTGCTGCGCCTGGGTGTGCTGGTGAACTTTCTTTCACACCCCGTGGTTGTCGGCTTCACCAATGCGGCAGCAATCATCATCGGGACATCGCAGCTGGGCAAACTGTTTGGTGTCAGCGTGGCAACGGCGGACCATACCTACGAAACCTTTTTTAACACCTTGGTCGAGGCATTTCACAGTACTCATCTGGAAACCATGCTGATGGCATTGCTTGCGCTGGGTATCATGATCGGCCTGAGACATTACCTGCCGAAAGTCCCCAATGTCCTGACGGCCGTGGTGATCACCACGCTGATTTCCTGGGCAGTCGGTTTCGAGGCAGTGGGAGGCCAGGTCGTGGGTGCCATCCCGGCCGGCCTGCCGGCAATCTCGATGCCGACCGTGGATTTTCAGGTCATGGTGCAGTTGCTCAGCGTGACCGTGACCATAGCTATCATCGGTTTCATGGAGGCCATATCCATTGCCAAGGCGATGGCAACACGGACACGGCAACGACTCGATGCCAACCAGGAGCTGGTGGGGCAGGGCCTTGGAAATATCGCTTCGAGCTTTTCACAGGGTTATGCGGTGTCCGGTTCTTTCTCGCGTTCGGCCGTCAACATCGGCGCCGGTGCAAGGACCGGTTTTTCCTCGGTCGTGACCGGGGTTGTCGTCGGCACCACGCTGCTGGCGTTGACGCCGCTGCTGTATCACCTGCCACAGGCAACACTGGCCGCGGTGATCATCATGGCCGTCATCAACCTGGTGAAGGTCGACCCCATCAAACATGCCTGGAAGGTGCAGCGGCATGACGCCGCTGTCGCAGTCATTACCTTTGCGCTGACGATCATCTGGGCACCGCACCTCGACAAGGGCATCATCGTGGGGGTACTCCTGTCGCTGGGGCTGTTTCTGTATCGCTCCATGGCGCCGCGTGTTGCCGTGCTGTCCCGTGATCCGGATGGCACACTGCGCGATGCCGAGGTGCGCAAGCTGGAGACCTGCAGGAATATCTCCCTGATACGCTTTGACGGGCCGCTGTATTTCGCCAACACCGGTTATTTCGAGGACAAGGTGCTGGAGCGCGTGGCGCTCAAGCCGGAGTTGAAATACGTCATTATCGATGCGGAAGGCATCAACGAGATCGATGCCACCGGCGAGGAGATGCTGCATCACCTGGTGGTTCGACTCAAGGAAGCCGGTGTTGAACTACTCATCGCCAGGGCCAAGAAACAGCTCTGGGATACGTTCGAACGGACCAACCTGATGGAGCGACTGGGACGGGACCATATGTTCGCCCTGCGCACCCAGGCATTCAACTATGCCTGGGACAAGCTGGGTGACAATCATGCCGAGACCTGTCCACTGCGTGTGCCGCGCCCGCTGGATACCTGACAGGACCTGTGACTGTGGCAATGGCCCGGTAGCCACTGCCGGCCCAGTCAGGTGCGTTCGAACAGCAGGTCCCGGACACCGTGTCCAAGCTGCAGGCCGCGCTGTTCGAAGCGCGTGACCGGTCGGTAATCCGGACGTGAAGCATAGTTGCCGGTTCCCGCACAATTTCTGAATGATGCCGACCCTTGCGTTACCTCCAGCATCTGCACGGCATAATCTTCCCAGTCCGTTGCCATGTGCAGGATTCCGCCCGGACGCAGCAGGTTGGCGGCACTTTCGATGAACCCGGGTTGCAGGATGCGGCGTTTGTGATGCCGCTTCTTGTGCCAGGGGTCGGGAAAAAACAGCAGCAGCCGGTCGAGGCAGGCGGGCGGCAGGCAATGCTGCATGACCTGTACCGCATCTTCGCAATAGACACGGACATTACCGATTCCCGCCCTTTCCAGTTCGAGTAACAGGCGTCCGACGCCGGGCCGATGCACTTCGATCCCGATGAAATCCGTCGCCGGATCGGCCGCGGCCATCCGGGCGAGTGCAGCGCCATTGCCGAACCCGATTTCCAGTGTCAGCGGCGCCTTGCGGCCAAACACCTGCCCGGGGTCAAGCGGTCTGTCTGCCTCCATGCCGTATTTTGGCCACAACACCTGCAGGGCATGTTTCTGGGCTTGTGTGATACGACCTTCGCGGCGCACGAAGGAGCGGATTTTTCGTGCAGCCGGCGCGCTGCTGTCAGGTGTCAAGCTCATGGAGGCGGGTCCGGAGTGGCTGTGTGTCTGCCGGCTATTCTATGTATTATTGCCGGCAGCGTAAAAAAAAATAGAAACCCACTGCAGGCGGGGCTGCTCATGGATATCGTTACTGAACTGGAAGGTTTCTGGGGTGCATTGACCGAGCGCGGTGCAGTTGTGCTGTTACTGCAACTGCTGCTGATGGCAATTGCCGCGGTGGCGGCGGCCGTGATTCACCACCGCTCGCACCTGCTGCTGACGCAGCGCCTCTCTTACGAAAACATCCCCCTGCTGCGCAGGGTTTTGCTGAAAACCGGCCAGCGACTTGCCCTGCCAGTGAGTGGCCTGTTCGTGGTGCTGGTCGGCAAGCTGGTATTCAGCCAGTTCGGCTTTCCCACGCCGCTGCTGGATATCATCACCAAGCTGCTGCTGGCGCTGGCCATCATCCGGATCATCGTCTACGCACTGCGCGTCGGCATTGCCCCCGGCGCTACGCTCAAGGCCTGGGAAAAGGTGATCAGCACCACGATCTGGGTTTTCGTGGCGATTAACCTGGTGGGCTGGATGCCGCAGATGGAAGGTATCCTCGATCAACTCGCCATCAACATCGGGCAGCACCGCTTCTCCCTGCTGATGGCCATCAAGCTGCTGGTCCTGAGCGGCCTGTACATCCTGTTTGCCGTCTGGCTGTCGGGCCTCATCGAGCAGTACCTGAGACGCATGCCGCAGCTGAACATCAGCCTGCGTGTGGCGCTGGGGAAGATATCCCGGGTCATTTTGCTCACCATCGCATTCCTGATGGCGCTTACAGAGGCGGGTGTTGACCTGTCATCGCTGACTATATTCGGTGGTGCGCTGGGTGTCGGTATCGGGTTCGGCCTGCAGAAGATCGTCAGCAACTTTATCAGCGGCTTTATCCTGCTGGGGGATCGTTCCATACGTCCCGGAGACGTGATTACCATCGGCACCAATTACGGCTGGGTCAAGGAACTGCGCGCACGCTATATCGTGGTGATCAACCGGGATGGCGTGGAGACCCTGATCCCCAACGAGAATCTGGTGACGACCGACGTCATCAACTGGAGTTACAGTGACCGCAAGGTGCGGGTTCGAATCCCGGTGCAGATCAGTTACAACGATGATCCGGAACAGGCGATGGCTATTATGGCGCAGGCCGCAACCGCCAACCCGCGGGTCCTGACGAATCCCGAGCCGGGGGTGCGGCTGATGGAGTTCGCCGACAGCGGTATTTCGCTGGAACTGCGTGTCTGGCTGTCGGACCCCGAAGAAGGTATCGGGAATGTCCGTTCGGATATCAACCTGGCCATCTGGCACGGTTTCAAGCAGGCGGGTATCACCATTCCCTATCCGCAGCGGGATGTGCACCTGCGACAGGTTTCCGGGCCGGAGGCTGTCAACCCGGTGTAGCCTGGGTACGGGTTCAGTCTTTTTCTGCAGCCACGGAACCCGCGGAAAAACACGGAAAGATATAACAACTATCAGAAATTTTTCCGTGTCCTTCCGTGGCCATTGATATCTTGCGGAGGTCTTTCGACGTGCTGCTCGCTCCGAAGGTACCCGGGGCCTGTTAACAGGCCCTAGAAAAAGGTGCCGTCAATCGGTGACGAGGCGCTGGCAAAGCGCTTGCGGGGTATCCGCCCCGCAAGAAAGGCCTCGCGTCCGGCCTCGATGCCCTTTTTCATTGCTGCAGCCATCAGTACCGGGTTGCCGGCACCGGCAATCGCCGTATTCATCAGCACACCGTCGCAGCCCAGTTCCATCGCAAGCGCCGCGTCCGAGGCCGTGCCCACACCGGCATCGACCAGGATCGGTACGCTGGCATTCTCGACAATGGTCAGGATGTTGTAGGGATTGCGAATCCCCAGGCCGGAGCCTATCGGTGCGGCGAGCGGCATCACGGCGACACAGCCCATTTCCTCGAAACGTTTTGCAATAACGGGGTCGTCGTTGGTGTAGACCATGACCTTGAAACCGTCAGCGATCAGGATCTCCGTCGCTTCCAGGGTCTGCACGATGTCCGGAAACAGGGTCTTTTCGTCGCCCAGGACTTCCAGTTTTACCAGGTCGTGGCCATCCAGCAGTTCCCGCGCCAGCTGGCAGGTGCGCACGGCATCCCTGCTGGTGTAGCAGCCGGCCGTGTTGGGCAGCAGGGTGTATTTTTCCGGTGAGATGACATCCAGCAGGTTGGGTTCATCGGCGTTCTGTCCGATGTTGGTGCGCCGAATCGCCACCGTCACGATTTCTGCGCCGCTGGCCTCGGTCGCCAGTCGGGTTTCCTCAAGGTCCCTGTACTTGCCGGTTCCAACCAGCAGGCGCGAGCTGTACTCGACGCCGGCGATGACCAGCGGGTCCATGCGCGTCTGTGAGCCGGGCTGCATAATTGTAGACATAGACTGTTAACTCTCGGGATACTTTAGTAATAAAACGGTATGAATGAATCGTTCCGTGTTCAACCGCCGCCGATTGCCTGGACGACCTCGACCCGGTCGCCGGCACGGAGTATGCGGGTATCGAAGCTGCTGCGCGGAACGATTTCCTGGTTGATCTCCAGTGCGAGGCGTTTGCCGGTAAGCCCGAGGTCCTGCAACAGTGCGCCGGCACTGAGGTTCTCGGGTACTTCCCGGCCGGAGCCGTTGAGGACGATATGCATGTCTTGGCGTCGCGAAAGTTGAAGCAGAAGGGTATTCTAGCGCATTCAGGCGAGCGGCGGTCACCAGCGGGGGAAATAACAATCTCATGGCGCTCATGACGGAAGATATAATTTCCACTGAAAATGCAGGGACACTGGATGGTCTGTTGTACCAGCGCGTCCAGCGAACCCCCGACATTACCGCCTATCGCAGCTTCGATCCTGAAGCCCGGGTGTGGCGGGATACCAGCTGGGGCGAGGTGGGCGCGGAAGTAGCGCGCTGGCGTGTGGCGCTGGCCAGCGAGGGCTTGTTGCCGGGCGACCGGGTGGCGGTCCATCTGCGCAACAGCAAGGAATGGGTGTTTTTCGATCAGGCCGCGCTGGGCTGCGGACTGGTGACCGTGCCATTGTATACCGATGACCGTCCGGACAATGTCGCCTACATCATGACGGACTCCGCCGTCAAGGCGTTGCTGGTCCAGGACGTCGGACACTGGAAACGCCTGGCGCCGGCTCTGGCGGGCCAGGAAGACCTGCAACGGGTGCTGATCCTGAACCCGCCCAAGACGACACCGGCCACAGGTTTGCTGGATGAGCGGGTGCGCTTTGTTGACGACTGGCTGCCGCCCCAGGCGCCCCCCCTGACCCTGCGTGCCGGAGACCCGCATGCACTGGCCTCCATCGTATATACCTCTGGAACCACCGGCCGTCCCAAGGGTGTGATGCTGAGTCACTACAACATGCTGTCTATTGCGCATGCGTCTCTGACAATGATTGATGCCTTTCAGGAAGACCTGTTCCTGTCTTTCCTGCCGCTGTCACACACCCTGGAGCGCACGGCCGGTTACTACCTGCCGATGATGTCCGGGTCCGCGGTTGCCTATGCGCGCTCAGTTGCACAACTTGCAGAAGACTTGCTGAATATCCGTCCGACGGTGCTGATTGCCGTGCCACGTATCTTTGAACGCGTCTTCGCCCGGATACAGGGACAGATGGACAGGCAACAGGGCTTCAGGCGCTCCCTGTTCCAGCTGACCACGCGTGTCGGCTGGCACCGCTTTGAGTACCGGCAAGGCCGCAGGGCCTGGCACCCCATGCTGCTCGCCTGGCCTGTTCTGAAGCCGCTGGTCGCAGAAAAGGTGACCGCAAAACTGGGGGGGCGGCTGCGCATGGCCGTGAGCGGCGGCGCGGCCCTCTCGAATCCGGTTGCCAGGTTGTTCATCGGGCTGGGCGTTCCCATCCTGCAGGGTTACGGTCTGACCGAAACCAGCCCGGTGATCAGCGTCAATATGCCGGATGATAACGATCCCGAAAGCGTCGGCATCCCGCTGAACGGTGTCGAGGTCCGGATTGGAGAAAATGAAGAGTTGCTGGTCAAGACGCCTGGCATGATGCTCGGCTACTGGAACAATCATGCCGCGACTGCAGAGATCATCGATGCCGACGGCTGGCTGCATACCGGGGACCAGGCGAGCATCGAAAACGGACACATCTACATCACCGGTCGCATCAAGGATATCCTGGTCTTGTCCAACGGCGAGAAAATCCCGCCGATGGACATGGAGCTTGCCATCAGCCTGGTGCCGGCGATCGACCAGGTGCTGGTGATCGGTGAAGGTCGCCCCTATCTTGCGGCGATCGTGGTGCTGAACCCGGAAGAGTGGCTGAAACTGGCGGCGCGCTTCAAGCTGGATCCGGATGCCGATGAAAGCCTTGAGAGTGACAAGCTGCAGGCTTACCTGCTGAAGAAGATCAAGGGCTGCCTGAAGGACTTTCCCGGCTATGCAAAGATCCGCCGGGTGATCCCGACGCTGCAGCCCTGGACAGTGGACAATGGCCTGTTGACGCCGACATTGAAAGCAAAACGTGCGCGCATCCTCAAGCATTTTGCCGACAGGATCACGGCGCTCTATGCTTCGGGTCCGGTCGGCCGCGGCTGAACAGCAGGCAGATCGTTCGCCTGCAGTTACCAGCTTATATAGGCGAATCCCTTCTCCTGCAGCTGCATGAGGTCATCGGCCCCGATAGGGACGACAGTGGCAAAAGACAGCAGGTCGAAATCTGACCATCCAAGTGACTTCATGGTGTTGCCACAGGCATGAAAGGCTACACCGTACTCGGCCAGGGACGCGGCGCGCTGTTGCAGTTCCCGGGGCACCGGTCGCAACGGATATTCGGCAACGAGGTGAATCCCGGCAGCGAATGCAACGATCACGACCTCGATATCGTCACCGTACTTGCGTACCATTTCACCGGCTGAAAACAGGATGTGCTGCAGGTAGTCCGGATCCGCCTTGTTGCACTGGTAGACAATGTGGTGTGCGGTAGTGTCATCCAGGTGGGTATCCGTATGCATGGCCTGAACCTGGCGTGCAGCGACAAGGCCACCCAGCAACCCGAGAGATTTCAGGATGCTGCGGCGCGCACGGTTAATCAGTTTATCGGTCTGCATGGTAATCCTCCGTCCCGTTGAGATGAATTGTTCTCTGATTTTTAAACGAGCTTGTCATTGTTGGCATGCCCGTGTAAAGCCATGGAGCCTGCCTGCAACCCCGTGGCCTTTGAGTCAGCCAGAATGCGGCGGAGGGTCACCCTTGTGAGTATCAAAACCCGGATAACCTGTGTCTGTGGTTGTCTCTCCTTGCTGGCAATCACGCTGCTAGCCGGCTGCGAGGCAATGCCGGCCCAGAAATAGGCTATTGACTCGCAGTTTTTACAGGGTTGCGGCCGGGTCCGGGCTGATCCTTGATCAGCCACTGAATATCCCCGCGGGCAGGGCGCATGGGGTGATACAGCCAGGCAGATCGGGTGCAGGGGCCAACGAGGATGCCGTGATCACCGGCCCTCTACCGGGAGATGGTGACTCGGTGAACCATCCAACGGTAGAATGGCGGAAATCTCGAACTACGCGGGTGTAGTTCAATGGTAGAACTGGAGCTTCCCAAGCTTCAAACGTGGGTTCGACCAGTTTGCCGGGAGCAAACTGGAACAGCGGCGCGGAGCGACGCTGGCCCCGTAGGGGCGAAGTACATGGAGGTACGGAGTATCCCCATCACGCAGTGATGGGAATCGCGGTAGTTCAGGCACTTATCGCGGGTGTAGTTCAATGGTAGAACTGGAGCTTCCCAAGCTTCAAACGTGGGTTCGATTCCCATCACCCGCTCCATCCATGTACAAAATCCGATTTATAGGCAAATAGAAATATATATATTGAAATATCAGTAAATCATAATATACTGAACCTGTTTCCGGGAATGCATCCTGCAAAGAATTTTAACTATTTATTAATCGGATATTGGGAGAGTGTGTGATGAAGAAGATTGCTACAGTGGTTTCTGCTGCCTCCTTGGCAGTTGTTTCAGCCTCGGCTTCTGCCTGGGGTTGGGGTGATGATGGCTGGGGTAACAACGGCTTCGGCGATGGCTGGGGTGATGGTGACTTCGACGGTGACTTCGGCTTCAACATGAGCATGAGTGGTCATGGTCGTGGCCGTGGTTATGGTCGTGGCTACAACCGCTACTATGGCTACAATGGCTACGGATATGCACCTTACGGTTATGCGCCGTATGGTTATGGCACCCCGGTTGCGCCCGCTGCTGAAATGACCGAGGAGCAGAAGCAGGCAATCGCCGACCAGCAGGCCAAGGCCCTTGAATACATGCAGAATGCCCAGAAGCAGGCTGCTGAATTCTACGCCAGTCAGCGTGCGCCGATGCTGGACATGCAACAGCCCGTGCTGGAAGACCGCGAAGCACGCATCAAGGAAGCTGACGCACAACGTGAGGCAGCGCGGCAGGCTTATGAAGCCCGTGTTGCGGAATCCAAGGCAGCATATGAAGCCCGTCGCAAGGAGCGTGAAGCGGCGCACAAGGCGCGTATGGAGCGTCACAACGACAAGCCTGCCGCCGATACCGGCGCCTAGGAAATACTGAATCAGGCGCGGCGCTCGGTACGGGTGCCGCCACTGTTCAACGAGGGGTATGCAGCCAGGCTGCATACCCCTTTTTCGTGGTGCGCCCGGAAAAATAAAAATGGGGACAGACCACGTTTTATGGACATCTTCTGCAATATGAGGATAAAACGTGGTCTGTCCCCATTTTATTCAGGTCTGGCAGCAAAATCATGCTTGTAATTCTCGGGGGCGGACGCTGGTCATAGAAGCGAACTGTCCGAGTCACTATACTGTCGCACATGTAATAAGGGGCAGTCCTTACAAAAATCAAACAGGGAAGCAGGCATGGCAAAACTACTGAAGCTCACTGGCGCACTGGTTGCAGTACTGGCGGGACTTGTCCTTATCGCCGCGATCGTGCTGCCGCTGGTCATAGACCCGAATGACTACAAGGAAGAGATCGCTGCCGAGGTGGCCAGGCAAACCGGGCGCACACTGAATATAGAGGGTGATCTCTCGCTGTCGGTATTTCCCTGGCTGGGTCTGGATATCGGTCCGGCGCAACTCAGCAACGCGGCAGGTTTCGAAGATCCGTACATGGCACGTATGCAGACGGTTCAGGTGCGGGTCAAGTTGTTGCCCCTGCTGAGAAAGCAGCTTGAAGTGGATACGATTCGTCTCAACGGCCTGGTGCTCAACCTGGCGCGCGACAAGCAGGGCAGGACAAATTGGGCTGACCTGGCGGAAGAAACCGCCGCCGACGCGACTGGAAAAGCGGGCACTGAAGCGGCTGCAGGCGACAAGGGTGGCGACGGCCTGGCAGGTCTCGCTATCGGTGGCATCGAGGTGAGTGGTGCGCGGTTGACATGGGACGACCAGGAGACTGGGACCCGTTATGAAATCAACGACCTGGCTTTCACCACGGGTGCCATTGAGCCTGACCAGGCATTCGATCTTGACCTGAGCTTCCGGGCGTCTGCCGCTCAGCCGGCGATTGAAGGGCAGTTCC
>JASFOC010000021.1:0-12194 GCA_050116715.1 Gammaproteobacteria bacterium | reverse complement strand
GTCCTGGCCCCGTCGATTGCAGTTACAAACACCTGGGCGTGCAAATCCTGCAATGCAGAAAGCACCCGGTCCTGGTGCGCCTCATCCAGTTCGCTGGCAAAGTCATCCAGCAAGAATGCGCCCAGGGCTACATCCCGGTCCTGTTGCAAGCCGATTTGCGCCAGCATGAAACCCACGGTGAGTGCCTTCTGCTGGCCTCGTGAACAGTGTGACCGCACAGGGTGCCCGTTCACCAGTATTTTGAAATCTGCGCGGTGCACACCGTGCCGGGTGTAGCCGCGGATTCTATCCCGTTCCAGCGACAGTGCCAGTGCCTCGGCCAGGGTCAGCCCTGCAGGCCATCCCGACTGGTATTGCAGGCTGGCAGTCATGCCCGGAAGGAGTTCCAGCAAGGCTTGCTGCAGTTTTGGCTGCAGCGCCTCGAAATACTGTTTCCGCAGTTTGTCAATCAGCTCCCCGGTCTCCAGTAACTCCGTGTCCCACACGCGCACCTGGTCAGCGGCGATCCTGGCTCGCAAAGCGGCATTGCGCTGGCGCAGCGCTCTTGTATAGCGCTGCCAGTATTCACGGTAGGGATGTTCCACGTGAAACAATGCCCAGTCGACCGCCTGGCGTCTGGCACGAGGGCCACCTTCGAGAATGCTGTCCGTGTCCCCGCTCATGACTTGCACAGGAAAGGAACCAGCCAGGTCAGAGAGACGCCTTATGGCTTTTCCGTCAAGATGAACCTGGAGGCCACCCGCCTGCCGTTCTATGCCGACAGGAACAAGACGCCCCCCTGTCTGCCTGACCCGTCCCACAATACGGTAGGCGGTTTGCCCGTAACGCACCGGTTCGTCGACGATGCTGGTGCGAAAGGAACGAACCCGGCCAAGACAGTAGATAGCTTCAAGCAGACTTGTCTTACCGGCAGCATTTGCACCGGTGATCAGATTCAGGCCGGCTGAAAAAGTGAGGCTGGCATTTTGGATATTGCGAAAATCGCGGATATCCAGCGATTGCAGTCCCATGAAGTGAGTACTGACTCTACGGCCTGTAGTGGATAGCCAATGCCCGGGTGCTGTGATACCTGCGCATAAATCGTTACAGACGCATGGGCATGACGACGTAACGGCAGTCCTCGGCACCCGGCCGGTTGATCAGGGCACTGCTGTTGGCATCGCTTAAACAAATCTCCACGGTGTCGGTATCAATGGCGTTCAGTACATCCAGCAGGTAGGTGACATTGAAACCCACTGTCATACCCTCTTCGGTGTACGTGGCATCGATTTCCTCAACCGCCTCTTCCTGCTCCGGGTTATGTGCTTGAATTTTAATGTTATTTTCTGATACTTCCAGGCGGATTCCCCGATATTTCTCATTCGAGAGAATGGAGGTGCGTGTCAGTGCCTGGCGCAGCAGGTTGCGGTCGACCAGGAGGCGCTTGTCGGCATTCTTGGGGATCACGCGCTGGTAATCAGGGAACCGCCCGTCGATCAGCTTGGAGGTAAAGCGCAGATCGTCGGTTGTAATCCGAATATGGTTGCTGCCTACTTCCACCTGCACCAGCGCATCGCGCTCTTCCAGCAGGCGGTGCAGTTCCTGAACGCCCTTGCGCGGCACGATAACCTGCTGCTCCGCTGCATCCTTGATGTCTGCCACGAGTTCGCACAGCGCCAGCCGGTGTCCGTCAGTTGCCACTGCACGCAGGATGCCGTTGCCCGGTTCCAGCATCAGGCCATTCAGGTAATAACGGACATCCTGCTGCGCCATGGAAAATGCAGTGCGTTCTATCAGGGCATGCAGATCGTTTTCCGGCAATGTAAAGGTGCGGGCGCTCTTGATCTTGTCGATAGCGGGAAATTCACTCGCAGGCAACGTGGCCAGGGTGAAACGACTCTTTCCTGAACGTAACAGTGCACGGTCATTTTTTACTGAAATATCCAGCGTCGCTTCTTCAGGCAATGTGCGACAGATATCCAGCAGCTTGCGTGCCGGCAGGGTAATATCGCCAACCTCGGTGACGGGTGCGGCAACTTCAGCCTGCAGTTCAACTTCCAGATCCGTTGCTGTCAGCCTGATGCTTTTCCTGGATACGTTGAGTAACACGTTCCCGAGAATCGGCAATGTCTGACGTCGTTCCACGACACCAATGATCTGCTGGAGGGGTTTGAGAAAGGCTTCTCTCTGAATACTCAGTTTCATGATAATTAAATAAAATTAAGTGAATAATTTATATTACTGTGTTTATTACAGCGTATTCGTTCTGTGGGTAACCCGAAAACTTCAAATTTTATCAGTGTCTTAAACAAATGATAAGCGGGCTCCCGGCATCATGAAGAGATGTTGGTATGCTGTGGATAACCCGGGATAAAAAACACCTTGAAAGTTATCCACAGTTTATCCCGATCAAGTGGTCAGGGTTCTCAACAGGTTGTTGTAGTCCTCGTTGATGCGGTTATCACTGTCACGCAACTCTGCCACCTTGCGACAGGCGTGCAGCACAGTGGTGTGATCGCGGCCACCAAAGGCGTCGCCGATTTCCGGCAGGCTGTGCGTCGTCAGCTCCTTGGCAAGCGCCATGGCAATCTGACGCGGCCGGGTGATACTGCGGCTGCGGCGTGCTGACAACAGGTCAGCAACGCGAATCTTGTAGTACTCGACCACGACTTTCTGGATGTTGCTGATGGTTACGAGCTTGTCCTGCAGTGCCAGCAGGTCGCGCAGCGCGTCCCTTGCCAGTTCCAGGTTGATGGGGTGCCCGGTAAAGCGGGCACTGGCGATGACACGGCGCAGCGCGCCCTCCAGCTCGCGGATATTCGACTGGATGCGCTTGGCAATGAAGAAGGCGACGTCGTGAGGCAGCTCGATATTGCTCTGACTGGCCTTGCTCATCAGGATCGCAACCCGCGTTTCCAGCTCGGCCGGTTCGATGGCAGCCGTCAGGCCCCAGCCGAAGCGTGATTTGAGGCGGTCTTCCAGCCCGTCCACTTCCTTGGGATAGCGATCGCAGGTGAGAATGACCTGTTGCTGGCCTTCAAGCAACGCATTGAATGTATGAAAGAATTCTTCCTGCGAGCGTTCCTTGTTGGCAAAGAACTGGATATCGTCGATCAGCAGTGCATCCACGGTTCGATAGAAGCGCTTGAATTCGTTGATGGCATTGTGCTGCAGTGCTTTCACCATGTCCGCAACGAAACGTTCCGAATGCAGGTATATGACCCGGGCCGTGGGTTTGTTTTTCAGAATCAGGTTACCGACGGCGTGCATCAGGTGCGTTTTGCCGAGGCCGACGCCTCCGTAGATAAACAACGGGTTGTAGGCACCCCCCGGATTTTCCCCGACCTGCATCGAGGCCGCGCGCGCGAGTTGATTGGATTTGCCGCCGACGAAGCTGTCGAAGGTAAAATCAGGATTCAGGTTGCTCTTGTGCTGAACCGGTGCGGCTTCCGCCTCGCTGACAGGTCCTGCAACAGGAGCCGAGGGTTGCGGCGGTGTGTCGGTGATTTTCTTGCTGCTGCCGATATCCAGCTGGACCCGGGTAGCGGGATTGGGACCGATGTCATGCAGGGTTTGTGAAATCGTGTCGAAATGGTGCTTCCTGACCCAGTCGAGCACAAACTGGTTGGGTGCCAGCAGGCGCAGGCTCTCGCCGTTTTCTATGGCATGCAGTGGTCGTATCCAGGTGTTGAATTGTTGCGCTGGGAGTTCATTTTCAAGCCGAAGCAGACATTGTTGCCAGAGCGACACTTCCACTTTGATATTCCCCCGGAATCAATTTTTGTACTGAACGACTGCAATCAAGGAGGGGGAGTCTATACCTGTCGTAAAAAGTTATCCACACCCTGTTTGCAACCCGTTGAATTCGGCGAGAGTTGACATTCGGGGCCTGGAAACAGTAATCTTTGCGCCCTTTCGCGCCGGGTCTGGCGTGTTTTGTTTTTCAGGAATCATTCAGAAACGTAGCGTGCCATGAAAAGAACCTATCAACCCAGTAATCTGAAGCGCAAGCGGACCCATGGTTTTCGGGCTCGCATGAGTACCAAGAATGGCCGTCGCGTAATCAATGCTCGTCGCGCCAAGGGTCGTCACAGCCTGTCTGTGTGATTTGTGCCCTTGTGCTCCGGCCCGAGGTGCTTCCCAAGGCGGGTACGGCTCACTGAACCGGACGCTTACCAGCGGGTATTCAAACACACCGGCCTCAGGCTGAGTAACCGCTGGATAACGCTGCTTGCCGTGCGCAACCAGTGTGGGTATCCCCGTCTTGGTATGGCGTTGTCCCGCAAGTCGGTGCGTAACGCGGTAACACGTAATCGCGTGAAGCGACTCATGCGGGAAAGCTTCCGCCACTGGCAGGTGCGCCTCGGGGCAGTTGATATTGTATTGCTGGCGCGTCCGGGCATTGCCGGGCAATCAGGCAAGACGCTGAATACGGCCCTGGAAAAACTCTGGGAACAATTGATAGAAAGATGCGCTGGCTCGTCATCCAACTAATTCGCGCTTATCGCCTCCTGCTGAGCCCCTGGCTGGGTAACAACTGTCGTTTCTATCCAACCTGCTCGTGTTATGCACAAACAGCGATAGAACGCCATGGCCTGCTGCGTGGCAGCGGTCTTGCTGTACGTCGCCTGCTGCGTTGTCACCCGTGGCACGCAGGAGGCATTGACGAGGTACCGGAGAAGGAGACCGGACACAGTCATGGATAATCAACGTCTGTTTTTATTTGTCGCCCTGTCGTTTGTCATGCTGCTGCTGTGGCAGGCATGGATAGAGGACTACGGCCCTGCCCCGCAGGTAACGGATTCCGCTGAAGTCACTGCGCCGGCGAAAGAAGCCATGCCTGCTACCGGCGGTGCGGATATCCCGGCCGCAACCACGGCTGGCAATGCCCCGGAAGCCAGTCTGCCCGATAGCGAACTGCTGGCACAGGGCGAAATGATAGAAGTGGAAACCGACCTCTTCCGCATACACATCAATACGACGGGCGGCGATCTACGCCAGGTGGACCTGCTGAAATACCCGGAGAACACCAAACCGGATTCACCACCCTTCCGGTTGATGAATGACAGTCTGCCCAACCTGTTCGTCATGCAGTCCGGATTGCGCAGTACATCGGGCACGGAACCGACGCACCATATCAATTACACTGCGCAGCAAAAGCGCTACACCATGCCCGACTCCGCCGACACCCTGCAGGTCCCCCTGAGCTGGCGCAGCCCGGAAGGTGTCGAAGTGATCAAGCGCTATACCTTCCATCGGGGCAGTTATGTCGTTGACCTCGACCATGAGGTCAACAACGGCAGCAGCAGTGACTGGCAAGGCAGGGAATACCGCCAGTTGCAGCGCACCCAGGTTGCCGAGACCGGCCAGAGCAGTTTTATCTATACCTACATGGGCGGCGTCATTTACAGTCCCGAGGAAAAATACGAAAAGATCAAATTCGAGGATATGACGGAGCAGGATCTCGATCGCTCCATCACCGGCGGCTGGGCGGCGATGCTGCAGCATTATTTCCTGGGTGCCTTGATTCCCGAGGCTGATGAGCCCCAGCGTTACTACACCAAGACGCTGAGCAATGCGCGTTACGTGATCGGCATGATATCCCCTGCACGAACGGTAGCGGCGGATTCAGGTACGACATTTTCAACGCGGATGTTTATCGGTCCCAAGCTGCAGGACAAAATGAAGCAGGCTGCCCCGGGCCTGGAACTGACGGTGGATTACGGCATACTTACCGTGCTGGCGCAGCCACTGTTCTGGCTGCTCAAGACCATCCACAATCTTGTCGGCAACTGGGGCTGGGCGATTGTGCTGGTCACCGTGATTATCAAGCTGGCCTTCTACAAGCTGTCCGAGACCAGTTACAAGTCAATGGCCAACATGCGCAAGATGGCACCGCGGCTGCAGTCGCTGAAAGAACGTTACGGCGACGACAGGCAGAAGCTCAACCAGGCCATGATGGAGCTGTACAAGAAAGAAAAGATCAACCCGCTTGGCGGCTGCCTCCCGATCGTGGTGCAGATACCGGTGTTCATCGCGCTGTACTGGGTGTTGCTGGAAAGCGTCGAACTGCGCCAGGCACCCTTCATGCTGTGGATCACGAACCTGTCAGCACCTGACCCCTACTACGTCCTGCCACTGCTGATGGGTGCGACCATGCTGATTCAGCAGAAGCTGAACCCGGCCCCCCTGGACCCCATCCAGGCCAAGGTGATGATGGTGCTGCCCGTGGTGTTCACGGTGTTCTTCGCCTTCTTCCCGTCCGGCCTGGTGCTCTACTGGGTGGTCAACAACACCCTTTCCATTACCCAGCAGTGGGTGATTACCAAGCGCATCGAGCGCGGTGGTAAGAAATAGCCCCTGCCCCCGCGGTCGCCTGTGGCCACGGATACCATTGCTGCAATCGCGACGCCGCCCGGCCAGGGCGGTGTGGGTATCGTGCGAATATCAGGCAGCGGCGTTGAAGAGATTGCAATTGCCCTGCTGGGACGCTTGCCACAGGTGCGCCGTGCCGAGCTGCATAATTTCAGGGATGCTGACGATGCCCTGATCGACACCGGCCTGGTGCTGTACTTCGCGGCACCTGCGTCTTTTACCGGCGAATCCGTACTGGAGCTGCAGGGTCATGGTGGCCGCGTGGTTCTGGACCTGTTGCTGCAACGGGTTCTGTCACTGGGTGCACGCCCTGCCCGTCCCGGTGAATTTTCCAGGCGTGCCTTCCTTAATAACAGGCTTGACCTGGTCCAGGCGGAAGCCATTGCCGACCTGATAGAAAGTGATACGGCGCAGGCGGCGCGCGCTGCGATACGTTCGCTGCAAGGTGCCTTCTCGGAACGTGTCCACCGGCTGCTGGAAGCACTCACGCAACTGCGCATCTATATTGAGGCGGCGATCGATTTTCCGGATGAGGAAATCGACTGGGTGGCCGATGCCAGGCTGCAGCAAATGCTGCAGGACCTGCGGCAGGATCTTGCCGATATCATGGCGCGTGCGCACCAGGGGCAACTGCTGCGCGATGGCATGACACTGGTGATTGCCGGGCGGCCCAATGCCGGTAAATCCAGTCTGCTGAATGCCCTTGCCGGCAGCGATACCGCGATTGTAACCGAGATACCGGGTACCACCCGGGATGTGCTGCGGGAACACATCCAGCTGGACGGTATGCCACTGCATGTCATCGACACGGCAGGACTGCATGACAGTGACGACCCGGTAGAACAGCTGGGCATGGCGCGTGCCCGCAAGGCCATGGAAAGCGCTGACCGGCTGCTGCTGCTGGTCGATGACCAGCCCGGCTTTACCGCCGCCGATGCAGCGATACTCGACGGCCTGCCTGCCGGTGTGCCGCATACCGTGATCTTCAACAAGATCGACCTGAGCGGGCGCATGCCCGGTCCGGTGGGCACCGGGAATTCAGCGGGTTTCGCCCTCTCCGTCAAGACCGGCGCCGGCATGGATGCCCTGCGGGCACACCTGAAACAATGTGTCGGATTCGGTGAGCAGGTGGAAGGCAGTTTCAGTGCCCGGCGTCGCCATCTCGATGCCCTGCTGCGGGTGCAGCAGCATCTGCTTGCCGGTCAACGCCAACTGGAGGAACTGCAAGCCGGTGAATTGCTGGCCGAGGAACTACGGCTGGCGCAACAGGAACTCGGCGAGATCACTGGTGAAGTCAGCAGCGATGACCTCCTGGGCAGGATCTTCAGCAGCTTCTGCATCGGCAAGTAAGCCTGGCTGGCGTCGTGGGAAAATATTAAATAAATACATATAAATAATGCTTAAAGTATTTTTATATATAACAATAATATTGTTATATCTTTCTGTATTAATAAATATTTATGGTTTATTACGGGATGCACGATTCTGAAAAAATGACGTCAAGAGAACTGGGTCTGGTGCTTGCACAGCAGCTTCTGGATGTGCAGGACCTGCACTTTGGTCTCTGGGATCCAGCGTTGTCTGTGTCCATGGCAAATTTTGGCCTCGCCCAGCAGCGCTACACGGATTTATTGCTGGAACATATCAAGGAGCTGCTGGCTTACAGGAGCGCGCCGCGAATTCTGGATATCGGCTGCGGGACCGGCCACATACTGGAACAGCTTATTGCCCTTGGCTTTGCGGCGGACGCTGTCAATCCATCGCCTTATCTCAACCGCCAGGTGAAGGCGCGCTTTTCCCGACAGGCGGCAGCAGCCCCTGCCCTGTTTGAATCGACTTTCGAGGACCTGCCGTTTGCAGAATGTCAGGATCGTTATGACCTGCTGCTGTGCAGCGAAAGTTTTCAATATATTCCCATGCCGGTCTTTTTCGAAAAGGCCCCGGGATTATTGCGCCGCGGTGGCTATGTGGTTATCTGCGATTTTTTCAAAACTGATGCCCACGGCGATGGTGCCGAGGGTGACCGGAGCTTCAGCGGTGGTCACCTACTCGGCCAGTTCTATGCGCTATTGCACGACAGCCAGTTCCACACACTGCAGGATGACGATCTCACGCCGCGGATGAGTCCGAATATCGATCTGCTCGATCAATGGCTGACGCAACGACTCGCACCGGCGGCGGCAAGTATCGATCGTTATCTGCATGACCAGTACCCGCTTTCCCGCAAGGCACTGAAATGGCTGGCAAGGCGCAAGCTCACGAAGCTCAGGTACAAATACCTGTCGGGGCATCGCAATGCGGCCATGTTCCGGAAATATAAAAGTTACCGCCTGCTGGTCCTGCAATTGACTCCCCGGTCTCCATAGGATCCTGCTGTCGCATGGGCAGTGAGTAACCAATTCCTTAGTGTCATCTCTAAATTTGGGGTTAATTCAAATACAGTCAGTCCGTAAAAGCGGCAATCAAGCTCACATTTGAATAGTAAGCTATATTTTTATGGTATTATCCATATAATATATATTTAGTTGATTTTTAATTATATTTTGACAAATTTTACCAGGTAAACAGAGACAGGGATGGGTATGACGGGTCCTCATTTCAGCTTTCCATAGTTATTCCATGGTTATTCCATGGGATTATTCAGGGGATCTGACATGCAGCGGGTGTCATGATGCAACCTATTGTTATTATTATTTATTTTATTTTACACAAATATATATTATTTTAGTATTCTGTAATTATGGAAAATCGCAGGAAACCCACGTTGCGGGAGAAAAAATTTGCCCGCACCCGTCTGGCACTGGCGCAGGCAACCACACACCATCTGGAAGCCGCTGCCTTTGAAACCTTGTCCGTGAAGGCGCTCTGTGAACGCGTGCAGATATCCGAGGCAACGTTTTTCAATTATTTCCCTCGCAAGGACGACCTGATTGTGTACCTGGACCATCTCTGGACCCTGGAGCTGAACTGGTACGGGCTGCAGGCCGCTCGTCAGCAACAGGGACTTGCCGTAATCGAGGCACTGTTTCGCTATACCGCGATCCAGATCCAGAAAAAGCCGGGCCTGATGGGGGAGATCATCGCGCACGAGGCACGGGCACGTGAGCGTCATGCCGGTCCGACGATCACCCTGGCAGAGCGCATGCTGGCCTTTGCTGATCTTGAAGGGATAGAAGATCTGCCTGACGACAGTCTGGAGACCCTGTTGAGAAATGCACTGCAGTCAGCCATCGATGCCGGTGAACTGCCGGTGAATACAGCAATTGCCGCTGCAATGGTTGCCCTGGTATCCATTTTTTACGGGGTACCGCTGGCCATGCAGCACGCCAATTCCGCGGCCATTGGCGCCATGTACCGGCAGCAGCTGGTGATACTCTGGGAAGGCCTGCGAGTCGTGGCTGGCAAACAGGCGGCGCGCTGAGGAGTGCGTCTGTTGACCCCGGATAAAAAAGAGCCTGCACGAGGCAGGCCCAAGGGGATGAAACCGGGAATTCGGGTTACTAGTCCAGGTGCTTGCGTGCCTCGGCCAGGGTTGCCTGGATTTCTGCCTTGCGACCGGCGTCGGCGATCGGCCTGTCAGGCCGCGGGGCAGCCTGCAGCGCCTTGTTGAGCACGGCAACGGATTCGGCGTAGCGATCTTCCTCGAGCAGGAATTCACCGTAAAAGAAATTCGGGTCGATACCCTCCGGGTTGATCGTGAGGGCCTGCTGCAGGAGTTCCTTGGCCTTTGCTGTATCCCCGAAACCAATCGGCCAGCCGGGTACCTTGAAATACAGGGTGCCCAGACTGGTGTATGCGGATCCCTGCAGCGCATCGGGATCGATGGCGATGGCGGCTTCAAGCTGTTTGCGGGATTCCTTGGCAAGGGAAAGGGCGCCCAGCCCACCCCTGGCACCTGCCCAGGTACTTAAAATAATGCCTTCCCAGATCAGCGGCTCCGCCTTGCCGGGATAGCGCGCCGTCACGCTGCCGGCCTTGGCTGCCAGTGTCTCGTAGCGCTTTTCCTGTTCGGACTCAGCGGTCTGGTACTTGATTACAGCCCATTCATGTTGCAGCTGACTGATGTCGTCTGTCAGCGCAGCGGCACACGTCTGGGTGGTCAACAGGAACAACAGGGCAGCGATCAAACCACCTGTCATACCGCGAATACACTTCATGGTTACATCTCCTTGCTGGTTTGGGGTTTGCGAACGTTGACATGTGCCTGTGCCGTTGCGCTGCGTGCGTGTTCTTGTATGGTTGCAAGCTGTCCGGAGAGCCCCTTGTCAACGACCTTGTGGAAGAGGGCATTCAGTTTCACAAAAAAGCGCTCGGGTCGACCGATGTAATGCTCGCTTTGGTCTCGCTGCAGCATTTTCGCAATCGCGCCGGGTATTACATCGGGGGCATCCATGGCGACACCAAGCACGGCATTCATTTTGTTTACTGCATCTTCATTGAACGCGGTGCGAACGGCTCTCGGTGCGAGGTAGTGCACCTTGACGGATGAGTCGGCAAGTTCGCGGCGCAGTGCCTCGGAAAAGCCGCGCAGGGCAAACTTGCTGGCAGAATAACCGGCAAAACCGGCGTAGCCGAGTGATCCGAAAGTCGAGCCAATATTCACGATGTGTGCGGATTCCAGTGTTGTAAACCAGGGCAGCAGGGCCTTGCACAAGAGAATGGGCGACAGGACATTGATGGAAAATATCCTTTCGACATCGATGTCACTGATATCCGCAAGCAGGCCAAAGCGGTTATAGCCTGCGCTGTTGATCAGGACATTTGCCTGGAATGCCTGCCCCGCTGCAGCGACCTGCCGGCGTCCCGGTTCGCTGGTCAGGTCTGCGGCGACCGCCTTCACTTCAACGCCATGTTTATCCTGCAGGCGTTCTGCCAGTGCGGTGACAGCGGCATTGTTGAGGTCTGTCAGCAACAGGCGTGCACCGCTGGCGGCGAAGTATTCCGCGATGACGCTGCCGATACCACCGGCGGCGCCGGTCAACAGGATGCTGTAGTTTTTACTCATGTTCATTTCTCCGCAAAGTCAATGGCACGGCAGTCAGCCGCTGCCACCGATACCGTCACTGTGCGCTTGCTTCAAACCGCGTGCTCTACAGCCTTCGCGATCGGCAATCCGCGGAAGATATCACCATACAGTTTGTAGAAGAGCTTCGCGGCGTGAACGATCGCGCGACGATCAGCAACATCGTCGACCCGGTTCATCAGCTGCGCAAAAAATTGCATGTGCGCCTGGTCCAGCGAACCGTGTGACGTGAGATACGAAAACGCCTGCGAAGGCAGCCCCAAAGCATGGCGGGTGATCGTTGCCGCGCGAGTTGCAAGCGCAATACTGGTGCCTTCAAGCACGAACACCATGCCGAAAAATCCGGCGGGATTGTTGCGCATCACGGTGTCATAGGCGTAGGCAACCATCAGCTCCGTGGCTGTTCCCGGTTGCCCGTTGCGTACCGCCTCAGCATCTGCACCGGTCGCGCGAATGTCATTGAGTATCCATTCCTCGTGACCGATTTCCTCGGAGATGTATTCTGCGACTGCACTGCGCAGCCAGTTGAGTCGTTCCGGCAGTTGCCCGCCACAGGCCATCAGCAGGGGCACGGTGTGCTTTACATGATGGTAGGCCTCACCCAGAAAGGCCCGATAGGTCTCCAGTGTCACGACACCGTGCAGGGTTTGCTGAATCACCGGTATGCCGAGAAACGTCTGGCGCTCAGTCTCGGTTGCTGCATGTAGTTGCTGGAAGAATTCCACTATCCAGTCTCCCGAATATCCTGCATGGCTGCGGTTGCGGCGGTTTCGAAGCGGGACCGGTAATGGCACCAGACTGCATCCCTGCGCGGCTT
>JASFOC010000020.1:0-12197 GCA_050116715.1 Gammaproteobacteria bacterium | reverse complement strand
AGCATGATCACTTGATCGGATGCCTTGATGCCCCAGTCGTCGAGGAGGTTCACGACCATTCGGCCAAGATTATTGCGGTCTTCCATTGTAAGTGCTGACATACTGAAGTGCCTTTGATGGGAAATAACGAAATTTGTAACTGGTCTAAACCTGTTAACACATTACCGGATACTCGGGAGAATTTCATTAATTCATCAATTAAATACCACGCAGTCCATGCGTTTATTACGCGCCTCGCAGCAGTATCACGCCGCTTTGAATCCCGCTGTCATGAATAAAATCACGACACCGGAAACCGGGACAGCGACGGCAGCATGACTCCCCTCTCGCTGCTGCTGCTGATCATCCTGCTGCTCTGGCTGTGGCGGACCGGCCAGGACAGTCGCGACACCGCCATTGCGATTGCACGTGAAACCTGTGAGCGCCAGGGCCTGCAATTTCTCGATGGCACACCGGCATTACAGAAGATCCGGCCCTGCTTTTCCAGGCGGACCGGCCCCGGACTGCGGCGTATCTATACCTTTGACTACAGTGCCGACGGGGTCGGACGCAAGACCGGCTGTATAATCATGCACAACATGCAAGTCTCCGCCGTGCTGCTCGACGAGTAAACCGCTCCGCACACAATGTACCGCGACTGCTATAATCCTCGCGGCAAAATTTTATACCAGGTACCCGCATATGCCTTACTACATCTATATCGTCAGCAGCAATGAAACCGGCCATAACAAGTCAGCCGAGTACATTAGTGAATTCGACAACTTCAAGCATGCAAAAACCGAGGTCAGACGGCTGCGGACAGAAACTCCACTGGAAGCATCACAGGCTTACAAGGTTATGTTTGCGGAAGACCGGGCCGAGGCCGAGCAGCGCCTAACCGAATACCGGGAACAGCCCATTGCCAGAGAGTGGGAAAAATAACCGCGGTCCGTGTGTTGAACTACCGCAATGGAAGAACAGGAATACAGAGACACCTATCACAAGCTCAACAAGCGGCGCTGCGTATTCGAGAAAACAATCAGCTCGCGCCGCTGCACCTGTGAAAAGGCGCAACGCTTCCACCTGGCCGACCGGGAAGGCATCGCCTGCAGGTCTGCCGCGGGTAATGCCCTGTGCACCGAGCTGCTGAACTGCTTGCGCCGGAAGGCACGCTTTGCGCTGCATCTGACCCAGGCCGAGGCACCGTTACCCCACGCGAAGGAAATCAAGGTGCAGACAGGCGGCCTGCTCGGCCTGCAGGCGCTGCTGCACCCCGAGAAATCCGGGCAGGAGAATGTCGATAACGCCATCGGGCTGATCGACCTGGCCATGCAACGTTTTGGCAAAGTGGCAGAACTGCCTTACGATGTCATCATCCAGGCCATCGTCAAATTCGAGGGCCGCCGGAGGCGACCACGTGCAGGAGACAGATGATATCAGCGCGAAGCTGTCAGGCTGCTTCCGCCTGTGGTGTTGCACTATGCTTCGTACAAATGCCCCTGATACCGAGCAGCACGGGCCAGAAAATACCAACCAGGAGAAATAGCAAATGTCTGAAGAAACAGAAGACCAGGGAATCATCCAGGTGGTCGTGGACCGGCTGGAAAAACAGAGACTGCCTGCTGCCTTGGAATTGCTGGAAAAGGTTAATAACGGAGAAAAACTGAACGATATGGACCTCGCCTTTCTGGACAACGTCTTCAAGGATACCCAGAGTAACAGGGCCATGCTTGAAAAGTACCCTGCCTGGCAGCCGCTCGCCGCCCGCATGATCGGCCTCTACAATGAAATCACCACCAAGGCACTGGAGAACGAAGAGGCGTCCGGGGAGCGTAGCTGACATGCTCCAGGCGCACCCTCCGGGTTAACAGTCCAGACAGAAAGCCCGGCATTGCACTTGCCTGATGAGACATGAATCACGGCATTTGTCGCAATTCATGCGTTAAATAAAGGCTGGTCAAAACGATGCCCTGCAATGCAAAAGCCGCTATCCGTTATCTTGCTGCTGTTGCCGTTCATGACAGCGTCATACGCCGGGGGAACCCCGGGCAGCCCGGTGACACGCGCCGTATTTACCACGGCCATAGAAAATACCGAACCCGTCGACAGCCTCGGCGAACTCTACAGCGACGCGGACCGGGTGTTCCTGTTCACCGAACTCCGGAATATGGATGGCGAGGCTGTGGTGCACACCTGGGAGTACAAGGGTTCGGTCATCGCCCGAATACACTTTCAAGTCGAGCAGCCGATTGCGCGGTTGTGGTCCGACAGGCGGCTGACCCCGGATATGCAGGGGAGCTGGCGGGTAGTGGTTACGAACGCATCCGGCACGGTCCTCACTGAAAAGACACTGGACTACAACCCGGATGACCTTCTCTTCTGAAGAGCCCCGAACGGATCAGGGCGACAACCTGATCGAGTCACGCACAACCGGTGACAACACCTCGATGTCTGCCCCGTTGATGGTTGCATGCCTGCGGACCTGGAAATACACAACCTTGTTGCCGGCACCTGCACTCAATTCGAAAGGCGCCTTTCCTGAATAGGCCTGCCATTGCGCATCCAGCATGTCAGCCCGTTCACTCGCGCGATATTGTGTCGGCTCGCCCGCGACCCGGTTTTCCAGCGTCACCGTACGCTGCGCGGTATTAGCTGCACCATTATTGATTGCGAAACGACTGACATCGAGTCCACTGGCTACCCGGCTGCCGCCCTCGCTATCCAGCTGGCATTGACTGCCGCCGCCACCGGCTGTCAGTGACAGCACCAGCATGCGGTCCATGTTGGATGTCACCACGTTCTCCTGTTCGGCCTTGAAGCCGGACCTGGATGCAGTGACAAGTAACGCAGTCTGCGGAATATCGCTGAAAACAGCATAGCCCCCGGAATCTGTCAGCATGGCCCCGAACTGGCTCAGCCTGGCCGGAGTCCCCAGGCAGACGGCAACACCCGGGAGCGGTGCATTCCCCCCGCGCTCGAACACCCGTACGCGCAGGTCAGATGCGATTGCAGGGCATGCGACGCCTGCAACCAGGAAAAATATCAACCATTCGGTAGCACGTTTCATATTATGTTCCTTATCAAGCCACAACGTTGATCACTACTCGGGACAGCCCCGCGTCAATAATATCACTCTATACAAGCGGCACTTTGTGCGTCAATTCCCATTACCCGCGTCCAGCAGGCAGTCACGCATCCTGGCCTCGTCAACAGGAAAGGCAAGCGCATGATGTACCGGCAAGCGCGCCCGTAAAACCTCAAACTGAGGCAGGTATTCCTGTTCATAAAAAACGATTACGCGTATTTCGGGTATACGCTGCACCACCGCCAGCAATGATTCCAGGCTGCTGGTGCGATCGCGGAAATCAGACTGGAAGTTGAATTCCGCCACGATGACATCCGGTGTACGCCGCTTGAGGAAACTGATTGCCTTGCGCATCCGGGTCTCGACCGCAACCTCGTAGCCAAGCTCACGGTACAGGGGCGTAAAATTCGGATAGCCGCCCAGCTCGATAATCGACAACAGCAACCTGTCTGAAGCATTCACCGCCATGCCTCCATCATAGCCGCCAAAGCAGGCAAGTGCCTTGTCGGGAGAATTAAATTTTTTCAGGCCCATCATGCGCGCGGCCGCCCGGAGACTATCATCCGGCGGTATAATTAAAACGATTTTGCACTGCAAACAGGCCGCCGATAAGGCGACGCGCAGAAGCAATCCAGGCCCATCTTTTTATTTTTAATAATAATATTAGTGGACATCAAAATATTTTAATAAAACCTTGTTAATAAGTAGTTGCTTATTTAGGTTCTGCTTATATACTATATACCGTGCTTCATTGAAAACGACCTGGTTACCCGCAACAGGTCCTGATCTGGATAAGGAGAAACTGCGATGAAAAAGATTGCTACAGTGATGACTGCTGCGACGCTGGCTGTCGCTTCCACCGCTGCGTCAGCCTGGGGCTGGGGTCCGTGGGATCGCGGCGGCTACAATGACTGGGACGACTGGGGCAGCGACTGGGGCCCCTTCGACGGCCTGTTTGACGGAGATGGTGATTTTGACATGGGCTTCTACATGAGCGGTAGCGGTCGTGGCCGGGGCAGTGGTTATGGCCGGGGTTATGGCTACAACCGTGGCTACTACGGTTATGGTCCGTATGGCTGGGGTGCCCCCTATGGTTACGGCGCACCGTACGGCTATGCGCCTTATGGCTATGCCCCGCCTGTCGCACCACAGGCACCGGCTGCAGAAGCCAAGTAAGCGGTTCGACAAACCGGAAAAGGGAAAAGCCAACTGGGGGGCGACTCGCAAGCGTCACCCCCCGTTTGTGTTGGCAAAGAAGGACGCTGCGCAAATCCTGCAGCGTATACGGTAGGTGAGACCGCGAAGCGGTCGGGATGCCGGCCTGTAGCTGCCGCTCAGTCTTCCGGCGGCAGCATGTCATCCAGGTTGGTGCGGCATAAAACATTCCGCATCGTCCCGATCAGTTCCAGCAGGCTCTCGTTCCTTACACAGTAGTAGATGCGGTTCGCATCGCGTCGTGACTTGACAATATTCTTGTTACGCAACTGGTCCAGGTGCTGCGACACATTGCTCTGCGAGGTGCCTATTTTCTCGACAATCTCGCCTACCGACATCTCGCTGTTACCGAGGGTGCAGAGAATCTTCCAGCGCAGCGGATGGCCCATCGCCTTGAGGGCATCCGCGGTCAGCACGATATCCTCTTCAGGCCCCTGGTCTTGCTCTGCTTCTTCCATTGGATACTCCATAATTTCCTGCTGCGAAGTGTACCCCGTGCGTCCCGGAGTGCAAGCTGCAGGCAACTATCAAGACATCAGTTCCCGCTGGCTGCCGCATCGACCCGGGTATAGCCGGTCATATCCTTGGCAATGCAGATGATATCAGTGATCTCGTCATTCTCATCCTTGATCGCCGTACGTGAAAACAGGATAGGCACCCGGCGCTGGTCCTTGGTGATGAAACGCGCACCGATACTGCTGATCGTGCCGGTCCGGATCAGCGCCTCCAGCCAGATACCCATGAAGGCATTGGCCTGCTCGGTCTCTTCCTCCTCGAAAACATCGCCGATCGCCATTCCAACCAGGTCCGCCTCGGGATAATCCAGCATCCTGCATGCCGCCGGATTGGCCGACTTGATATGGCCCTCCTGATCCAGCAACAGCAGGGCCTCGCCCATGTTCCCGATGATATTTTCCAGATAGGTATTTGCCTGCCGCAATTCCCGGGTACGTTCATCCACCAGGATTTCCAGCTGCCGGTTCAGATCCCGTTCTTTCTCGATCAGGCGCAGATAGGTGCTGATCTTGTTGATCAACTGGTTGTCATCAATCGGCTTGAGCAGGTAATCGGCAGCGCCGACGTCGTAACCCTTTTGCTGGAACTCGTCGGTCTTGTAGGCCGCGGTCAGGAAGATGATGGGTATATCGCGGGTCTTCTGCCGGACCTTCAGCATGGTGGCTGTCTGGAAGCCGTCCATTTCCGGCATCTGCACGTCCAGCACGATCAGGTCGATGCGCGGATCATGCAGTGCAATATCAAGCGCCTGCTGCCCTGACGACGCCTCCAGGACCTCCACATCCATGTGGCGTCTGATCAGGGCACGCAGGGTAAACAGGTTGTTCTCATTATCATCGACAATCAGAATGCGGAAACCGGCATATCGATTCATATCAGACATCCACGGGTTGCGGTGCATCGGGGTTGCTGCGCCCCGCCAGGAATTTATCCAGGCATCCCTTCAGCTCGGCCGGCTCCACCGGCTTGGACAGAAAGGCATCGGCACCGGCCTCTAGCGATGCCTGCTGTTCTTCCCTGCCGGCCCGTGCGGTCAGGGTGATGATCGGCAACGCGGCAAAGCGCGGGTCCTTGCGCAGGCGTCGGGTCAATTCATAACCGTCCATATCGGGCATCATTATATCCAGAATCACCAGGTCAAACGCCCCCGCAGTCTGCAATGTCTCGAGTGCTTCGCTACCATCCCCTGCCGCCATGACATCAAGTTTCCACTGTTCCAGCAACGGTGTCAGCGCCAGCAGGTTGCGCATATCATCATCGACCAGCAGTATGCGCGCCCCCCGGTAATCGGCAACAGGCAACTGCTGTTCCTGCCGGTCAGCCTTCCTTGCTGCGGCTCCGCTTGCATCTCTGGCAGCCACCTGCGGCGGGATTTCCGCCGGCAACAACAGGGTAAAGGTCGAGCCCTTGCCGGCTTCGCTTTCGACCTCGATCCGACCACCGATCAGGGTTGCCAGCTCCCGACTTATGGTCAGGCCCAGGCCAGTCCCGCCGAAACGCCGGCTGGTCGAACCGTCTGCCTGTTTGAAGGCCTCGAAAATCAGTTCGCGCTTCTCAACGGGAATCCCGATACCGGTGTCCGTGACACTGATCGCAACCGGATAATTGATGCCGCGCAACAACCTGACAGTAACACCGCCCTCACGGGTGAACTTGACCGCATTGGAGAGGAAGTTCACAAGTATCTGCCGGAGTTTCTCGCTGTCTGAAATAATCGACTCGGGGACACCCTCGTCGACTTCCAGCTCCAGCGCGAGGTGTTTCTCATCAAACTGCGGCCTGAGCAACTCGAGGATATCATCCAGCAGCTTGTGCAACTGTATGGTCTCCGGCACCAGCGTCATCTGCCGCGCCTCGATGCGCGACAGATCAAGAATATTGTCGATCAGGGCCTTCAGGTCCGACCCGGCGGCATGGATAATACGCGCCTGCCTGCAGCCCTCCTCGGACAGGTTGCCATCGCCGCAGTCAGCCAGCATCTTTGACAGTAGCAGGATGGAGTTCAGCGGCGTCCGCAGTTCGTGACTGACGTTGGCGAGGAATTCCGACTTGTAGCGGTTGGAGGCTTCCAGTTCCTGCGCGTAGTCATACAGCGCCCGGTTGTGTTCTGCATGCTTCACCGCAAGCCGGGTAAGGTTCTCCCCGAGTTCATGCAGTTCCTGGGGCCTGTGCCAGGAAAAGCTGACCGCCTCGTCGCGCTCCAGCACCCGTGAGATGCCGTCGGTCAACTCGTGGCCAAACCGCTCCGCCCTGAGCGCGATAAGCCGTGCCACCACAAATACCACCAATAGCAGGCCAAGCGCGATAATCGCGATGCGCCCCTCAACGGTGCGCCGCAGCATGGTCAGGGGGGAGGGATCGACACTGCGGCCCACCCAAAGCGGACCGGCATCGTAGGTGTAGAACAACGGTACCCACATGACCTGCTGACCCTGGTATTCCCAAAGCGCCAGCTCTCCCCTGGCAAAGATCTCCTCTAGACCATGGAAATCCTCGAAGGCGGTTCGCGCCGGTTTCGCGCCTTCCTCGCTGCCGAGATAGTGACCATCACTCCGTACCCAGTAGTTGCCACGGTAGGCACTGGCCAGACCACCCATGTCCAGGTACATGATTACCGTACCGCGCTTTTCGATCATTTCACCGGAATCCGCAGTTTCTGTTGGTATGACAATCGGACTCACCAGACTGAGCTGCATAAAGCGGTTGGGTGATTCTGCTTCCGCTGCACGGTCAAACACGATCGGGCCTGTCAGTACGCCGCCCGGGTTAAGCTTCCTGCCGGCGTCGACAAGTTTCTGGTCGAATCCGTCGCGCACACCCTTGTGGGCTTCCAGCAGTCCGGTCCTGGGATTCCTGTCCAGCCAGAAACGGCACACGCCGTCCTCATCCACATACAGGATCTCGTTGATATCAAACTGGTCCAGCAGCGCCTGGTTGACCCAGTCGAGGTAGGCCTTGCGGGCCTGTTCAAGGCTGCGGCCCGATTGCGGGGCGTCGGCCTCAAGGATAAATCCGGGCTCCGGCATCTTTGCCAGCAGCCGCGCCATTTCGTGTCGCCTTGCAATATGCTGGTCCAGATCGCCGAATCCCGCCCGCAGATTCTGCAGGTGTGCCTTGTGATATAGTTTTTCGATGCGATCGAAAATCATCGGCACATTGATGGCAAACCCCACCAGCAGCGGGACCAGGCCGAACATGAAAAGTAACAGGGATATCTGGCTGCGCAGCTTCATCGGCAGGTCATCGGCACCGGATAAAAACAGATGCTTACTTTACCACGGCAACCGGCGACTGTTGCTGTGAGGCAGGAAAATTCCGGGTACTGATGAAAACATCTGCCTTCAGCATCAGGGATATCGGACCCGGCCTGGTGATTGCCGCGACCGGTCTGGGTGCCGGCGATCTCATCGCGGCAGCGGTTGCCGGCGCCCGCTACGGAACAGCCATTCTATGGGCGGCCATCCTGGGCGCCATTGTGAAGTTTGCAATGACCGAGGGACTGGTACGCTGGCAGCTGGCAACCGGCAGCACCCTGCTGGAAGGCTGGATACAGCGACTGCCGCGCATCGTCTCCCTCTATTTCCTCGTCTACCTGGTGTTGTGGAGCTTCATCGTTGCCGGCGCCCTGATTGCCAGCACAGGTCTTGCGGCGCATGCCATATACCCGGAGGTCAGTATTGCACAATGGGGAATGCTGCACTCGCTGGCGGCCCTGTTACTGGTGGTCACGGGCCGCTATGCCCTGCTGGAAAAAATCATGAAACTGTTCATGGCGCTGATGCTGCTGGTGGTGCTGGTCTGCGCATTCTGGGTAGCCCCGGACCTGTCAGACATCACCCGGGGTCTGTTCGCACCGGCAATCCCCGGGGGTTCCGCGGTGTTCGTGATGAGCGTGATCGGTGGCGTAGGCGGCAGTGTCACCTTGCTGTGTTACGGCTACTGGATCAGGGAACGCAACTGGAACAGCAGTGCTGACCTGCAGCGCTCCAGGCTCGATCTCGGTGTTGCCTATCTGCTGACCGGCATCTTCGGCATCGCCATCATGATCATCGCAGCCGGTGTGCAGCCGGAGGTCGTCAGCGGCCCGACCATGGTGCTCGGTCTTGCCGACAGACTGGCGGAGGTCGTCGGCCCGACAGGCAAGTGGTTTTTCCTGATCGGCTTCTGGAGCGCGGTATTCAGCTCCATGCTGGGTGTCTGGCAGGGGATCCCCTATCTGTTCGCCGATTTCATCGGCCAGTTCAGGGCGAAGCCGGGGGCAACGATCAGCGTTGATACGCGCTCACCTGCCTACCGGGGTTACCTGCTGTACCTCGCGCTGCCGCCCATGCTGTTGCTGCTCGCGGGAAAACCCGTCTGGCTGGTGATTGCCTATGCCGTTGCCGGCGCTTTCTTCATGCCGCTGCTGGCGGGGTTGCTGTTATATATGAACAACCGCCGCGACTGGCTGGGGCGGTTGAAAAACGGCCCGGCAACCAACCTCGTCCTGCTGGTATCGGTGCTGGTATTCGGCCTGCTGCTGTACACGGAGATCGGGAAACAACTGGGGTGATACATGACTTCCGGTTTGCACGCGCTGCAGGCTGTAACAGGCGCCGCGGCAAGCCAACGCCAGTCCAGACGGGTGGAAGTGGCAGGTCATGAGCGGATGCGCAGGTTGCTTTCAGCGAAAAGGAAAAGTTATCCTGCGGGCATCTAAAGCAGGGGCACTGCTTGCCTGGTGAGCAGCTGCTGGCAGCAAGCTTGCCCGCCCGGTTACCCGAACAGTCTCTGCCGCTGTAAATACATACCAGCAATGCCCGGGATCATCACTGGAAACTGGCAGGCAAGGGAGTGAACACATGATAACAGCACGTGCACAACAAATCGAAACCGCAATCCAGATCGGTATTATCGGGCTCCTGGTGCTCTGGTGTTATGAAATCGCAGCGCCCTTTATCGGGCCGATCATCTGGGCGGGCATTATCGCGATTGGCGTTTACCCGCTGTACCAGTGGCTGAAAGACAAAACCGGCCTGAGTGCGGGCTGGTCTGCAACCCTGATCACGCTCGTCATGCTGGTTATCCTGATTACACCCAGCGCGATCCTGTCCAATGCCCTGCTGAAAAATGTCCACACGCTGAGCACGCAGATTGAAAATGACGAACTGCAGATCCCGCCACCATCAGAGCGGGTCGGTGAATGGCCACTCGTTGGCGAAAAAATCCACGCCATCTGGGCGGAGGCTTCGCAAAATCCCAAGGCTGTAGTGGGCGAGTATGAAGACCAGCTGAAGCGTTACACCAAGTGGTTTCTCGCCAAGGCAGCGGGGGCCGGTATGGGCCTGCTGGTTTTCATTTTTTCCATCATCCTTGCCGGGGTATTCCTGGTTTCAGCCGCGGGCGCAAGAAGTGCGGTCGAGTCGGTGTTCATCCGTCTTGCAGGGAGCCGGGGTCCCGAGATGACCGAACTCGCGCAGGCAACTGTAAAGAGTGTGGTTACCGGTATCCTCGGTATCGCCGTCATTCAATCGCTGCTGGCGGGGCTGGGTTTCATGGTGATGGGTGTCCCTGCTGCCGGACTGCTTGCCTTTATCTGCCTGATACTCGCCATAGTGCAGATAGATATTCTGATCATTCTGATACCACTCTCGATCTATGCATTCTCAGTGGCAGGCACCGGGGCGGCGATCGCATTCCTGGCCTGGAATATCGCGGTAGGTCTTCTCAACAACGTATTGAAACCGATCCTGCTGGCCAAGGGTGTCAACGCGCCTATGGCGGTGATTTTCATCGGTGCCATCGGCGGCATGCTGCATTACGGGATCATTGGCCTGTTTGTCGGGGCAGTGGTCATGGTACTGGGGTATACCCTGTTCATTGCCTGGCTGAAGAACGGTTCCGAGACAGCAAAAGATACCGCAGGCGAATAAGGCCCGCCAGCCGTTCAGTCGTGCGCTGCTGTTATACAGGCTTGTTGCAGACGCAGCTTTTCCTTCACCGATGGCTGCAGTTCACGATAACCGGACAACAGTGAGGCCCATGCACCGGCCCCTGCCTTGCACAGCATGACACAGCAAGTCAGTCCGCGGCTGCCCCCTGGTCCGTCGCCGCTTGCACATCCTGGTGAAGCCAGGCAATGAACAGGCGATAACCCACCGCCAGCACGACTGCCCCGACAAACAGGCCGATGATACCGGACAGGATCATGCCGCCGATGGCGCCCAGCAGGATCACGGGCATCGGGATATCCAGACCGCGACCGAGCAGCAGCGGTTTGAGAACGTTGTCACTGAAACCGACCAGCAGGCTCCAGATCATGAAGAGAATCGCCGGCACCGTTGCCTCAACGGAAAATACATAGAGCATAACGGGCCCGAGCACCAGGATGGTCGGCACCTGCATGATCGCCAGCAGCAGAACCAGCAACGTCCAGATACCGGCATAGGGAACCCCGATGACAAGCAGACCGATGCCAGCGAGAATTGCCTGGATTATCGCCACCCCGAGCACACCCTGGGCAACACTGCGGATAGTGGCGCCAGCCATCCTGGTAAAATCCCTCCCGGCCTCGCCCCCCATAAGCCTTGCCGCGACCACTTCAACTCCCTGGCAGCTGCTTTTTGCATAAACCAGAAACACGCCGGCGATAATGATGGAAATAATAAACTGCAGCAAGGTAATGCCGGCACCTGCCGCCGCAGACAACAGCCACTTTCCAAGACCGGTCAGCTGTTCCTTGTACTTGCTGGCTAATTCACCCAGGTTGGTTGCGGCCAGATCCCACACACCATAGAGCTTTTTCCCTACCACTGGCCAGGACAGCACATTTTCCGACGGTGGCGGAATACTGAGATTACCCTCACGAATTTGCCGGGAGATATGCTGCGAGTTTTCAATGGCCGAATCCGTGAGCATCACCGTGGGTGTGACCAGAAGTGCCAGGGCTATCAGTGTCATGAGTGTCGCAGCTGATTTTTGTCTGCCACCCAGCAGGGAACTCAATTTTACAAACACAGGGAAGATCGCCACCGCGATGATCGCGCCCCAAAGCACCAGCAGAATAAACGGCTGCACGATGTTGAAACACCACAACACAAGCAGCACGACCAGTCCAATCCGGATCGCCGCCTCCATTGCACGCCGCTGAAAGACCTTGTCAGCCGAATACTCTGATAAATTGTTCATTACTGCTCCTCATGTTTCAGGTTCCGCAGCAGCGGAAGCAGAAGCCGGCAGGCACGACCTGACCCGCAGGACAGAAAGGCACTATAATGCGCCACTTACAAAAATGATATGCTGCTTGCAGGCATGCACTGCGAACCGCCTGCATCACAACTGCGCGGCCAATACTGGCAGGCGACAAAAAACAACCGCATGAAACAGCACAACAACGCCAGTAACAGTTCACCGGGAATCACGC
>JASFOC010000019.1:0-12680 GCA_050116715.1 Gammaproteobacteria bacterium | reverse complement strand
CGTTGACCTTGTGCTGCTCGATAAGCCGGGTCGAGATGTTGCTGGGTGTGCTGCCATACAGATCTGTCAGGACCAGCACGCCCTCACCCTGGTCGAGCGCTGCGCAGGCGCGGCTGGCCTCGGCGTAGATCTGGTCGGGGTCGCTGCTGCCGTGCACGGCGATTGCCTGGACCTCGAGCGGGCAGCCGCCGAGAATCGCCGTGGCAACATCCAGCATGTCCTTGCCCAGGTTGCCGTGGGTGATCAGTAGCAGGCCTGTTTTCACTCGATTTCCCTGTGCCGCTTGACGATGTTGCTGACCTGTGATGAGAGTTGCGCCGCCAGGCGTTCGACGAGGTACACCGAGCGGTGCTGGCCACCGGTACAGCCGATGGCGATACTGAGGTAACTGCGGTTATCCGCCCTGAAGTGCGGTATCCATGTCGTGAGGAACTGCTCGAGTTGCTGGTAAAACGCCTGTGCGACGGGTTCATTCTCGAGAAATTCCACCACGCCCCTGTCGCGTCCTGTCAGGTTGCGCAGCGTGGGCTCCCAGTGCGGGTTGGGCAGGCAGCGTGCATCGAACACGAAATCGGCATCCGCGGGTATTCCGTGCTTGTAGCCGAAGGATCGCAGCAACAGCGAGAACCCTTCACGGCCGGCACCGCCCTGGGTTTCCATGACCAGCTGACGCAGCTGGTGCACGTTGGTGTGGCTGGTATCGATGAACAGGTCGGCGCTGGCTGCGATGGGCGCCAGCAGCTGGCGCTCCCTGACGATGGCATCGGCCAGCGGCGTGTCCCTGCCCGAGAGGGGATGCTTGCGCCGGGTCTCGCTGAAGCGCTGCAACAGGGTAGCGTCATCGGCCTGCAGGAACAGGATCCGGGTGGGGATGCCCTTTTCTTCCAGCCCGGCAATAATGCCGGGAAACTGTTCCAGCTGTTCCGGCATGCTGCGGGCATCGATCCCGGCGGCCGCATTGCCATCGGCAGCCAGCTGCCGGTCACGGATCTCGCCGGCAAAGGCATCCAGCAGACCGGCAGGCAGGTTGTCGATGCAGTAGTAGTCCATGTCTTCCAGCGCATTCAGGGCCACGCTTTTTCCGGATCCGGATAAACCACTGATTATGACCAGGCTCATCGGTGTGCCTTCTCGAGGCGGAGTTTCTGACGCTCGATAAAGGCCTTGCTGGCGTCATAGCCCTTGCTGACAAGAATATGGTTGCGCACGGCGGCCTCCAGCAGCACTGCCAGGTTGCGGCCGGGACCGACGGGCAGGGTGATTTCGGGGATCTCCACGTCCTGGATCCTGCGTATCCGGCGACTGCCTTGCAGGCGATCCATTCTGGCGGCCTCGTCCATGTCCTGCAGGTGCACGATAAGCCGCAGGTTGCGGTTCTGCTTGATGGCACTGGCGCCGAACATGGCGCGCACGTTGAGTATGCCCAGGCCGCGGACTTCCAGGAAATCCTGCAGCATCTCGGGACAGGTGCCGCTCAGGACATCCGGCGCGACCCGGGAGAATTCCGTCGCATCATCCGCGATCAGGCGGTGTCCGCGCGTCAACAGTTCCAGCGCAAGCTCGCTTTTGCCGATGCTCGAATCACCGGTGATCAGCACCCCCGTGCCCATGACCTCCATGAACACGCCATGCAGTGTGATCTTGCGGGCGAAGTAACTGGTGAGGTAGTACTGGATTTGCTGGATGATTTCCTGGCTTGTCAGTGCCGATCCCAGCAGCGGGATATGGGAGGACTCGGATGCTTCTACCAGGTCCTCGGGAATCTCCTGCTGCCTGGCGATGATGATCAGATTGGAATTGCCTGAGAACAGGTGTGCGACCGCATCCTTGCGCGAGTTCATTTTCAGGTTTTCCAGATATTTCAGTTCCTTGCTGCCCAGTACCTGGATGCGGTGCGGGTTGATCAGGTTCATCTGCCCGACGAGGGACAGATCCGCCGATTCGTCCTTGCTTGAATGTATCTGGCGCTGCCTGTGCTGCTTGCCGCTGATCCAGCACAGCCCCAGCTTGTTCTGCAGGGCGCTGTACAGGGTCTTGATTTTGAGCGTGGTGGTCATGCAGGGATGCGTTGCGTCTCCCACTCTGACAGCTGGTTGTAGATACAGCTTTCGGTTTCACACTGGCGCAGCGCGGCGCATACACTGGTGTTGCTGAAGACTTCCGCGATCGTTGACAGGACCTGCAGGTGCTCCTCGGTGGATTCCTCCGGTACCAGCAGGGCAAAAACCAGGTCCACGGGCAGGTTGTCGGTGGCGTCGAAATCGATCGGTTCCGCCAGCTTGATGATCGCGCACAGCGGTTTATCCAGGGCAGCGATCCGTCCATGCGGAATGGCAACGCCCTTGCCGAGGCCGGTGCTGCCAAGTTTCTCACGGTTTATCAGGGCATCAAAAATATCGTTCTGGGAAAGCACGCCGGAGTCCCCGGCGAGCAATTCACCGAGGCGTTCAAACAGGCGTTTCTTGCTGCCGATTTCAGGGCAGCAGAGGATCCGTTCCCGGGTAAGTAAGGCGGTAATGTTCATGTCGATATCTTGGGATAGCTGTGGCGGTATATTCGGCGGGAACGCAAGGCGTTCCCGCCGCCATTGCTACAGTTCCTTGGCTATGGAACCTTCGCTGCGGTGATGATCGGTAAGCTTTTCCTTGTGCTTCTTGACCTGGCGGTCGAGCTTGTCGGTCAGTGAGTCGATAGCAGCATACATGTCTTCCTGCACCGCGTCGGCGAACAGGGTGCCGCCGCTGACACGCAGGGTGGCCTCCGCCTTGTGCCGCAGTTTTTCGACACTGAGGACGACGTGGATGTCGGTGACATGGTCAAAGTGGCGTTCGAGTCGTTCCATCTTGCTGTTGACGTAGTCATGCAGCGGCTGGGTCAGTTCTACGTGATGACCTGTCAGATTGATTTGCATGTTTATGACTCCTGTTTACAGCCTAGCTGAGGCGTTTACGTTCGTTAGAGGGAGATATTGATAATGATTCACGGTATTTCGCGATGGTGCGCCGGGCGACATTGATACCCTGTTCCGCCAGCATGCTGGCCATCTTGTTGTCACTCAGGGGTTTTGCAGGATTTTCGGCAGCAACCAGCTTCTTGATAATGGCCCTGATTGCCGTTGCCGAGCATTCTCCACCTTCCTCGGTACTGACGTGGCTGGAGAAGAAATACTTGAACTCGTAGATGCCGCGCGGGGTATGCATGTACTTGCGGGTGGTGACGCGGGACACGGTGGATTCGTGCATGTCGATCGCCTCGGCAACACTGCGCAGTACCATGGGCTTCATCGCTTCATCGCCATGATCAAAGAATGCATGCTGGCGCTCGACAATACAATTGGCAACCTTGAGCAGGGTCTCGTGACGGCTCTGCAGACTCTTCAGGAACCAGCGGGCTTCCTGTAAATTGTTTCGCAAGTAGTTGTTGTCGCTGCTGTTGCTGCCCCGTTTCACCAGTTTTGCATACATGCTGTTGATGCGCAGTCTGGGTAACGACTCGGTGTTCAGCTCGACCTGCCAGCGACCCTTTTTCCTGACCACATAGACATCGGGGACGATGTACTCCGGCTCGCTGGAACTGTAGCCGGAACCCGGGCGCGGGTTCAGCGACTGAATCAGGTGGATGACATGCTGCAGCTCATCGGTTGACAGTTTCAGCTTGCGGCACAGCTTGCTGAAGTCGCGGTTGCCCAGCAGGCTGAAGTAGTCGCGTAACAGGATTTTTGCCTCCCGCAGCCAGGGTGTGCCGGGCTCGAACTGCTGCAACTGCAGTTGCAGGCTCTCCTGCAGGTTGCGCGCACCCACGCCGACCGGGTCGAACTGCTGGATATGGTGTATTACTGACTCGACCTCGTCGAGTTCGACTTCCATGTCATTGTCCAGCATGCCGAGGATATCCTCGCTGCTGACGCTCAGGTAGCCATCATCGTCAATGGAATCGATGATCAGTCGTGCGATGACTTCGTCGGTTTCCGAGAAATGTGTCAGGCCGGCCTGCCACAGCAGGTGGTCACGCAGGTCTCCGCTGCTGACACTGACGGTCTCGAATACGTCGCGGTTGCTGCCGCCTTCAGCGGGTGAACTGTAACTGGTCGCTCCGGTGTCGAACACGTCTTCCCAGCTGCTGTCCGTCGGCAATTCGTCCGGAATATTTTCGCTTTCGCCGTTCGTGGCTGCCGCGGTGTCCTTTTCGTTGCTGTTGCGGTCAACACCGGAGGCGCTTTCTGCGGGAAGCCCCTCATCCTGCTCCAGCATGGGATTCGATTCCAGGGCATCCTGGACCTCGGTCTGGAGTTCCAGGCTGGAAAGCTGCAACAGGCGTATGGCCTGCTGCAACTGGGGCGTCATCGTCAGGTGCTGCCCGATTTTGAGCTGAAGTGACTGCTTCATATAGGGTTATTTCTCAACACCAGTTCGCTTCTTACTCATATCAAAAGTATAGGGCATTATTCGTGCCAGTTGAAAACTATTCCTTGGCAAGCGCAGCTTACAAGCGGAAATCCTTGCCCAGATAGACTTCACGAACGTGCTGGTCTCCAAGGACGGCAGCCGGCGTGCCACTGGCGATTACGCGACCCTCGTTGAGAATATAGGCATGATGACAGATACCCAGGGTTTCGCGAACATTGTGATCGGTGATCAGGACACCGATGTTGCGGTCACTGAGGTGCTGGATGATTTGCTGGATATCCAGCACGGAAATCGGGTCGACACCGGCAAATGGCTCATCCAGCAGGATGAACCGCGGGTTGGCGGCCAGCGCCCGTGCAATTTCCACGCGGCGGCGCTCACCACCCGAAAGGCTGACGCCATGCTGTTCCGTCAGGTGACCGATATGCAGTTCGTGCAGCAGCGAATCCAGGATTTCCCGGCGTGCAGCCCTGTTCAGGTCGCGACGCAGTTCCAGCACCGACATGATGTTGTCTGTGACCGATAATTTTCTGAATATGGAGGGTTCCTGGGGAAGATAGCCCAGCCCGTGCCGGGCCCGGATATGCATCGGCTTGCGGGTCAGGTCCGTTCCGTCGAGTTTAATGCTGCCTTCCCCGCAGGGTACCAGCCCGACGATCATGTAAAAACAGGTGGTCTTGCCGGCACCGTTGGGACCGAGCAGGCCGACCACCTGTCCGCTGCTGATGTGCATGGAGACGGCATCCACCACGCGGCGCTCCCGGTAGCTTTTCCCCAGCGCTTCCGCAACCAGTTCGCTCATGACGCCGGGTCTGCGGGCGGCGGGTTTTCAGGCGCGCTGTCGGGTTCCGTTGCGCTGTCGGGTTCCGCTGCGGGGGCGGGCTCCGCTGCAGGCGCGGGTTCCGGTTCGGGCGCAGCAGCGTCGGACTTTCTCGGCTGCAGGGTGATTCGCACCCGGTCACTGCTGCTGCCACCACCGGCATTGACACTATTGTCTGCAAGGTTGAAGACGATACGATCGCTGCTGAACTGATCCTTGCCGGTCTGCCAGATACGGGCGTTATCCAGCAGGACCATGCGGTTTTCCCTGGCATAGTATTCGATGCGTCCGGCCTCGGCATGCTGGTCTTCATCGGCATCGTCGGGTCGCTGCACGAAGGTCGCCGGATTGCCGCTGAGCACGATCTTCTCGATGCGGTCGTCGCGCATCTGTACCGTCATCTCCTCACCCTGCAGGTGCATTGTGCCCTGGCGCAGGTGGACATTGCCGCGGTAGGTGCTTTTGCCGCTTGCTTCGTTCAGGGTTGCGCTGTCGGCCTCGATGTTGATGGGCTGGTTGCGATCTGCCGAGAGTGCCCACGCAGGCAGCGGCAGGCACAGCAGCCAGATGACACAGCCACACAGCAGGCGTGTACTAGCCTGCAGCATTGATCGTGCCCCTGACACGGCTGCGCAGTTCCAGCGTGTTGTTGTCGAGATCGGCTTCCAGGCCGACGCTGTCGACCCGGTGCCCCGGCGCCGTGATAGTGGCTGCGCTGTCGGTTGTTGCATAGGCCTGTTCCGGTTTTACCAGCAGGTTACGGGTGCGTACCTGCAGCGGGCCGGACGCGCCGCTGCGACGGATGTCGACCTTGCCGAGCAACCGGATGAAGTCGCCGCTGTCGGTAGTTTTGCCGGTTTTCGCACTGATGCGCCAGCTGTTGCCATTATGCTGTTGCAGGTCGATGAGTGGTCGCTGCAGTTGCAGTTCTTCGGAATCCGGGTAATGCGTCATGGTAGCGGCGGTAACACGGTAGCGCAGCCGCCCGCTGGTATCCATAACCGCCAGGTGCATGCCTGAGACAAAGGAATCAGGGCCGGTACGGCTAACGGTGAGATCCTGCAGCCAGCCGTTGCGACCATCCAGGAACCAGCCCGAGCCGATGATGACCACCAGCAACAGGATAAACAGCAAGTTTTGCCGGGTGTTCACAGGTAGCGCCCGAGTTCGTCCTGGAGTACGCCCTTGGCCTCCATCAGCATTTCGCAGACGTCCCGGGCAGCCCCCCGGCCACCCGTGCTCGGCGTTTGCCAGTGGCTGTGCTGGCGTACCAGCGGATGGGCGTCCTGCACGGCAATGGCAAGTCCGACCCGGCGCATCACCGGCAGGTCGACCACATCATCGCCGACGTAGGCGGTTTCCTCTGCGCTGATGCCGAGTTTTTTCCGCAGTTCCTCGTAAGCGGGCAGCTTCTCCAGCTTGCCCTGGTAGATATGGGTGATGCCGAGGTTGGCCATACGGTGCTCGACGACCTGCGAAGTACGGCCGGTGATGATGGCAATCTCGACGCCGTATTTCTGCAGCATCTTGATGCCGTGACCGTCACGCGAGTTGAAGGCCTTGTACTCCTGGCCGTCGTCACCGACAAACAGGCTGCCGTCGGTCAGGACGCCGTCCACGTCAAATATGAGCAGGCGGATGCGTGCAGCTTTCTCGTGTATGTCTTTCATTTGTATACCTGGTTACACCACGCCGGCGCGCAGCAGGTCGTGCATGTTCAGGGCGCCCAGCAGCGTGCCGTCCGTGCTCACCACGGGCAGGGCGTTGATCTTGGCATTGTCCATGATCTGCAGTGCTTCCGCAGCCAGCGTCCCGGGTTTAATGGTCTTGCAGTTGGTTGTCATGACATCGCTGACCAGTACCGTGTGCAGATCGATCTGCTGGTCTATGGTACGCCGCAGGTCACCGTCTGTGAAAACCCCGGCAAGCTTGCCGTCCGCCTCGACCACGGCAGTCATGCCAAGTCCCTTGCGGCTCATTTCCAGCAATGCATCGGTAAGGGGGGTGTCTGCGCCAACGCGGGGGGTGGCATCCCCGGTATGCATCAGGTCGTCGATCAGCAGCAGCAGCCGCCGGCCGAGTGCGCCACCCGGATGGGAGCGCGCGAAATCCTCTTCGGTAAAGCCGCGTGTTTCCAGCAGTGCGATCGCCAGTGCATCGCCCATTGCCAGTGCCGCGGTGGTGCTGGCGGTGGGCGCCAGCCCCAGCGGGCAGGCCTCTTTCTCCACCCTGACAATGATGCTGGCAGCGGCAGCCCGTGCCAGCGTCGACTCCGGGTTGCCGGTCATGGCAATCAGCGGCACGTTCAGGCGCTTGATGATGGGCAGGATGGTGACGATCTCACCGGTCTCCCCCGAGTTGGACAGTGCCAGCACGACGTCGGCCGGGGTAATCATGCCCAGGTCGCCGTGGCTGGCCTCGCCCGGATGGACGAAGAAAGCCGGGGTGCCGGTGCTGGCCAGGGTGGCGGCAATCTTGCCGGCGATATGGCCGGACTTGCCCATGCCGGTCACCACGACCCGGCCGCTGCAGTTAAGCATCAGGTGGCAGGCGCTGGTGAAGGCCGGCATCCGGATCTGATCAGCCAGCCCGGTAATGGCCCGGGCCTCCGTTTCGATGACGGCGAGCGCGAGCTCCTGTAGTTTATGGTCGTTCATATGCGGTCTGTGCGATTGTTCCAGGCTGGTAGCCGCGCAGTATAGCAGGGTCTGGCGCCAGCCAAAGACCTGTGCCGCTATCACGGGTCCAGTAGAGGGCAGCATGCTGGTGGAATGTCTCGCGATCACTTCCGTGAGCCTGGATATTTTCATGGAAACCATTCAAGTCTATGTATTATTTAAGAAAAACGCGATACCAGCGGCGCGGCGCGAACTGTTTTATCATACACCGCTGCGCGCACCGCTGTGACACGCACTGGGTCTGCTGCCCGGTGTGGTCAGCGTGGTTTCGGACCTCGAAAAAACTGACAGGAATTCATCCCGACGCATGACTGAACCGGTAGTACAGATACGCGACCTGCGCTTCGCGCACGGCGACCGGCTGATATTCGATGGTATCAACATCGATATCGCGCCCGGCGGCGTGACCGCGATCATGGGACCCAGCGGCACCGGCAAGACGACCCTGCTGAAGCTGATCGGCGGACAGTTGCGGCCACTGTCCGGGTCCATCCGGGTCCATGGAGAGGAGGTTCACACACTCGGCCGCCAGGCACTGTACCGCCTGCGCAAGCGCATGGGCATGCTGTTCCAGAGCGGTGCCCTGTTGACAGATATCGATGTATACGAAAATGTCGCATACCCGATACGCGAGCATGCACGCCTGCCGGAATCCCTGCTGCGCGACCTGGTGCTGATGAAGCTGGAGGCCGTGGGGCTGCGCGGTGCGGCGCGCCTGATGCCGAGCCAGCTTTCCGGCGGCATGGCGCGGCGCGTGGCGCTGGCGCGGGCGATTGCACTGGATCCCATGATGGTCATGTACGACGAACCCTTTACCGGCCAGGATCCGATTTCCATGGGGGTGCTGGTGAAGCTGATACGCGAACTGAATGATGCGCTGGGCCTGACCAGCATCGTGGTGTCGCACGACGTGCAGGAAACGGCGGCCATCGCGGACTACGTGTACCTGCTGTCCGAGGGCAGGGTGGTCGATCACGGCAAGCCCGAAACCCTGTGGGATGCGGCCTCCGACTGGTCGCAGCAGTTCATGCAGGGACTTGCGGACGGCCCCGTGGCCTTTCACTATCCGGCGCCCGGTTTCCGGGAAGACCTGCTGACGGGGAGTCATTGATGCTGGATGGACTGCAGTCGCTTGGCAGGGCGACACTGGGATTTTTCGAACGTCTCGGACGCGGCAATCTGTTCCTGCTGCAGATCCTGTCGAATCTCCCCGGGATGCTGCTGCGGCCGCGCCTGGTACTTGTCCAGTTGTACTCCGTCGGCGTGCTGACGCTGCTGATCGTGCTGGTATCCGGACTGTTCGTGGGCATGGTGCTGGGGCTGCAGGGATACAATACCCTGGTGGACTTCGGCGCCGAGGAGTCCCTTGGCGTGGTGGTGGCGCTGTCACTGGTGCGGGAACTGGGTCCGGTCGTGGCCGCCCTGTTGTTCGCCGGGCGTGCCGGATCCGCCCTGACGGCCGAGATCGGCCTGATGAAGGCGACCGAGCAGCTTTCCGGCATGGAAATGATGGCCGTGGACCCGGTGCAGCGGGTGGTGGCGCCGCGCTTCCTCGCGGCACTGCTGTCGATGCCGCTGCTGGCGGCGATCTTCAGCGCAGTCGGGATTTACGGCGGACATTTCATCGGGGTCGGCCTGCTGGGCGTGGATGACGGTGCCTTCTGGTCGCAGATGCAAAGCTCGGTCGACCTGCGCGGGGATATCTACAACGGTGTCATCAAGAGCATCGTGTTTGGCTTCGTGGCTGGCTGGATCGCGATGTTCGAGGGGTATGATGCCACCCCGACCGCGGAAGGTGTCAGCCGTGCAACGACGCGGACCGTGGTGCATACGGCCCTGGTTGTGCTGGGGCTGGACTTTGTATTGACCGCCCTGATGTTTGGAGACTAGGTAGTGAATAACAGAACAATGGAAATTGCTGTCGGGTTGTTCGTGGCGCTGGGAATCGGCGCCCTGTTCATGCTGGCCATGCAGGTCAGCAACATGAGCAGTCTCGGGCGGAGTGAGAGTTACGTCATTACCGCGGCGTTTCAAAACATCGGCGGGCTCAAGGTGCGGTCCCCCGTGACGGTGTCGGGCGTGCGCGTCGGGCGGGTGGAGGCAATCGACTATGATACGCAGGCCTACGAAGCGGTCGTCAGCCTGCGTATTGACAATAACTACGATACCTTTCCCGAAGATACCTCGGCCAGTATCTTTACCGCAGGCCTGCTGGGCGAGCAGTATGTCGCGCTGGAGCCGGGCGGCGCGATGACCAACCTGGAACCGGGCGACCGCATCCAGCTGACCCAGTCGGCACTGGTCATGGAGCAGATCATCGGCCAGTTCCTCTACAGCTCCGCTGCAAGGGATACCCCCGAACCCGAACCCGAACCCCGGACAGCGCAGCCCTAGCCAGCCATGTACCTGTCCGACAGTGACTTGAAAGTCTATGATGTCGCGCCCGGCGGCATCAGCCTGGTATCCGGCCATTGCGCCGGTTTGTGCGGCAGCATTCCCCGGGACAGGGTCGACAGCCAGACCGGGCAACCGCTCTATTGCAACAGGGGGGCGCTGTATGGCTGAGGCGCGATTCACCGACAGGGGCGGTGGAAACTGGATGCTGGAGGGGGAACTGAGCTTCGCTACCGTGCCGACGGTATTGCGGCATAGCGGGGCAGATATGCGCAATCTTGCCGGGATCCGGGTCGACCTCAAGGGCGTGACGCGCGCGGACAGTGCCGGACTTGCGCTGCTGGTCGAATGGCTGCGCGAGTCGGAGCGTGCCGGTGTGCCGATCAGCTTTGTCAACATACCGGTACAGCTGCTGTCGATTGCCCGGGTATGCGGCCTGGAAGATATTCTCTCACTATCGCGTTAATCGCGAACACACTCACACTCAGGACAGTACCAATATGCTAGCAAGCGAACTTGAGGCCCTGATCAGGGCCGGTATTCCGGATGCAGAGGTTATCGTAAACGGCGAGGGGGACCACTTCGAAGCCATCGTCATCAGCGCGCAGTTTGCCGGCTGCTCCATGGTCAAACAGCATCAGCTTGTCTATGGGACGCTCGGCGGCCGCATGGGCGGGGAGATCCACGCGCTGGCACTGCATACCTATACGCCCGAGGAATGGGCCAGTCAGCGTCGCATCCAGTAACCGGGAACTGGCGTGGATAAACTCGTAATCAAGGGCGGCGCCCGGCTGAATGGCGAAATCCGCATATCCGGGGCCAAGAACGCAGTCCTGCCGATCCTGGCCGCGACACTGCTGGCGGACAGTCCGCTGGTGATCCGCAACGTGCCGCACCTGCGCGACGTGACCACCACGATGGAACTGCTGGGACGCATGGGCGTGCAACTGATGCTCAACGAGAATATGGATATCGAGGTCGATGTCCGCCAGATCAATTCCCTGTACGCGCCCTATGAACTGGTGCGCACCATGCGTTCCTCCATCCTGGTGCTGGGGCCGATGCTGTCGCGTTTCGGGCGTGCCGATGTCTCGCTCCCCGGCGGTTGCGCCATCGGTTCGCGCCCCGTCAATCTGCACATCAAGGGCTTGCAGGCGATGGGGGCGAGTATCGATGTGGAAAACGGTTATATCAAGGCACGTGTCAAGCGGCTGCACGGTGCCCGGCTGGTCATGGACATCGTCACCGTGACCGGCACCGAAAACCTGATGATGGCGGCAAGCCTCGCGGACGGGACCACGCTGATCGAGAATGCGGCGCGCGAGCCGGAGGTGATCGATCTCGCGAATTGTCTCAACAAGATGGGCGCACGCATTTCGGGGGCGGGGACGGAGACCATCGAGATCGAGGGTGTCGATTCGCTGCATGGAACGGAATACACGGTGCTGGCGGACCGCATCGAAACCGGCAGCTATCTGGTTGCCGCCGCCATGACCGGTGGCCATGTGAAACTCAAGGATACCTGCCCGGAGACCATGGATGCCGTGCTGCAGACCTTGCGCGAGGCGGGCGCCGAGATCCTGGTGGGCGAGGACTGGATCGAACTCGATATGCACGGGCAGCGGCCGCAGGCCGTGACGGTGCACACCGCGCCATACCCGGCCTTCCCGACCGACATGCAGGCGCAGTTCACCGCCCTGAACGTGATTGCCGAGGGTACCGGGATCATCACCGAAACCGTATTCGAAAACCGCTTCATGCACGTCCAGGAATTACAGCGCATGGGCGCGAAGATCCAGCTTGAAGGCAATACCGCGATCAGCACCGGGGTGCCGCAACTGAACGGAGCGCCCGTGATGGCGACCGATTTGCGCGCATCCGCGAGCCTGGTGCTGGCGGGGCTGGTGGCCAGGGGCGAGACCGTGGTCGACCGCATCTATCACATCGACCGCGGCTACGAACGCATCGAGGAAAAACTGTCACAGCTGGGCGCGGAAATCCACCGGGTGCCGGAATAGTTAAAAGTGAGACGTGAAAAGTCAGAAGTGAAAAAGTCGGAAGTGACAGGTGAAAAGTGCATTGGCGTATCCGGGTAACGCGACATCTGAATCTTCCTTTTCACTTTTTACCATTCACTTCTCACTTTTACTCAAGCGGGCACAGCTTGTAAATTCTCCTTGTCTCCCGGAAACTTGTCACCCATGAACAACAGACTGACCATCGCCCTGTCAAAGGGCCGCATCTTCAAGGAAACACTGCCGTTGCTCGCGGCCGCCGGTATCACGCCGGTCGATGACCCGGAAACCAGCCGCAAGCTGATTCTCGATACCAACGTCGACGACGTCAAGCTGGTCATCATCCGTGCCTCCGATGTGCCGACCT